>JAEEOD010000034.1 GCA_016284115.1 Bacteroidaceae bacterium | reverse complement strand
ACTTGCCCGTTCTACCATAGCCACTCTGGATTTCATCCAAAATAAGAATAGTTCCATACTTTGTACAAGCATCACGTAATGCATGTAAGAAGTCATCAGAAGGAATCCTAATACCACCTACACCTTGGATGCCCTCAATGATAACGGCGCAGACATCTCTTTTTGCCAACTCAGTTTGCATAGCCTCTATGTCGTTGAGTGGCAGGTAGGTGATATGCCCGTTGGCATTTATGGGTGCGATAATTTTGGGGTTATCGGTGGCTTCTACAGCTAGTGAAGTACGACCATGAAAAGCTTTGTTGAAAGATATCACACGCGTTCTGCCAGTATGGAAAGACGCTAACTTCAAAGCATTCTCGTTGGCTTCAGCACCACTGTTGATCAAGAAAAGGCTATAGTCGTCATATCCGCTTATCTTCCCCAAACGCTCAGCCAGTTGCTGCTGCAGACGGTTGATAACTGAGTTGGAGTAGAAGCCCAGAGTAGCCACTTGGTGACTGATGCTTTCTACATAATGTGGGTGTGCATGACCTATGGATATCACTGCATGACCACCATACAGATCCAGGTATTCATTGCCTTTGTCGTCCCATACGTGGCATCCTTTGCCCTTCACTATATTTACATCGAATAGCGGATATACGTCGAATAGATTCATTGTTTAAAATGCGGATGGCTTGAGTTGCAAACCAACCTTTTCTTCTAAGTTAAACATCAAATTCATATTGTGTACGGCTGTGCCGCTGGCTCCCTTCACCAAGTTGTCTATGCAGGAGATAATCAGCAGTTTGTCGCCATGCTTCTCCAAGTGTAATAGACATTTGTTGGTATTTACCACTTGTTTGAGGTCAATGTTCTCACGTACTACATGCGTGAATGAGTCAGCCTCATAATACTCAGTATAGATGCGATACAATTCCTCGATCTCTACCTTTGTTTTCACTGTTACCATTGCGAAAATGCCACGAGGAAAATCACCACGAACAGGTATGAAATCTATCTCGTAGTTGAAGCTCTGTTGCAGCTGTTTAAGCGATTGCTTGATTTCAGGCACATGCTGATGCTGGAAAGCCTTATATACGCTGAGGTTGTTGTCTCGCCAGCTAAAATGACTGGTAGCCTGTGGCTTAACGCCAGCTCCGGTACTGCCAGTGATGGCGGTTACCATCACATCGTCATTCAGCATCAGGTGTTTGGCAAGCGGCAACAAAGCCAACTGTATGGCAGTGGCAAAACAACCAGGATTTGCCACATGTTGCGCTGAGCAAGTAGCACGACGATTTAATTCAGGCAAACCATATACGAAATCGTGACTCTCATCCTTCAGGCGGTAATCCATAGATAAATCAATCACTTTCAATCCTTCCGGCAAAGTGTGGCTTTCCAAGAAACGGCGTGTGTCACCATGTCCCATACAGAAAAACAATACGTCAATGGCATCCAAAGGCAGTTGATCTGTAAACACTAAATCAGTCTCGCCTAACAAGCCACTATGCACATCAGTAATCTTGTGTCCAGCATTACTTTGACTGTTGATGAATATAATCTCAGCCTCAGGGTGGTTAATCAACAGGCGAATCAATTCGCCTGACGTATATCCTGAACCTCCTATAATTCCTACCTTTATCATACTATTATTTTTCGTAAGGAATAACCAGCCACATGATAAGGTATGCCAGCAAGCCGGTACCTGCAAAAATCAACAGCAACACAAATACCAGTCGCAAAATAGTAGAGTCAAGTCCGAAATACTTTCCTAAGCCGCCACAAATACCGGCTATCATCTTGTCAGTTCTAGATCTTCTTAATGTCTTTTCTTCCATATTATTATTCTTTATTAATGTCATCGTCAAAACTGTGTGAAGCGTAGTATGCTCTCAGAGCAGTAGAAGAAACCTTGATGAAACCTTTGGCATCTTCTGCCGTCCAACCCTTTTGCATCTCGCCATATTCACCCAACTTATTCTTTACAAGGTCGTCCTTACTTTCCACACCAACAGTTGAGAATCCCAATGGACGGAGTTCCAGAATGGCAGTACCATTTACATGACGTTGTGAGGTAGTCAGCATAGCTTCGATGTCACGCATAACTGGTTCCAGATACTGGCTCTCATGCAAGAACATGCCATACCAGTTAGCTACCTGGTCTTTCCAATATTGCTGCCACTTGCTCAAGGTATATTTCTCCAAGAAACGATGCGCACCGATAATCAGCATAGGTGCAGCAGCCTCGAAGCCTACGCGCCCCTTAATTCCGATGATGGTATCACCCACGTGCATGTCACGACCTATACCATAAGATGCACCAATCTCTTCGACCTTTTGGATGGCCTTGATGGGGTCGTCATACTTAACATCGTTGACAGCTTTCAGTTCACCTTTCTCAAAAGTAAGGCGCAACTGCTCGCTGCCTTCTTTGGTGCAGTGCTTCAGGTAAGCACTCTCTGGCAAACCTTGTGCTGAGTCCAATATTTCACCTCCGCAGATGCTCGTACCCCACAGACCTACATTGTAAGAGTACTTCAACTTAGCGAAGTCAGCAGGGAAGCCATTTTTATTCAAGTAGTCTATTTCTTCCTGGCGAGTCAAGGCCATATCTCTAGTCAGTGTGATGATTTCCTTTCCAGGAGCCATCACCAAGAAAGTCATGTCGAATCGTACTTGGTCGTTGCCAGCACCTGTAGAGCCGTGGGCAATAGCATCGGCGCCAATCTCATTGGCATAACGAGCGATGGCCAATGCTTGGAATATACGCTCAGAACTTACGGAGATAGGGTAGGTGCCATTGCGAAGTACATTGCCGTACACCATATATTTCAAACTCTTTTCGTAATACTCACGAGTCACGTCTAAAGTAACATATTTAACAGCACCTAGTTTGTAGGCGTTTTC
>JAEEOD010000366.1 GCA_016284115.1 Bacteroidaceae bacterium | reverse complement strand
CCTCTTCTTTATAGATAACAGATGTTTATGCCACATTGCAATCTGGCTACGATAGGTGGCCCCATCTTCGCCGTTCATGAGTGTTAAAGGTTTGAAATCCTCAATAGCAATTAATAACTGGTCTAACTTGGCTACTATAGCAGCATCCTCTTTGTTTGGTAATCCTTCACCTTTAGAGAGCCTGAGAGTTACCTTAGGAGGGTCAATACCAGTGATTGCTGCCCATATCTTGCTGCTATATTCAAACGCGACAGCATCAACTTTAATCTTAACTTGTTTGCTCATGTCTATTTCTTAATAAATTAACTAATTGAACTAATATAACTATTGTTACTAAATTAACTATTACCTCTGTTAATGTCTGATACACAAGAACCATACAGGGCCTCGTAGTCAGCTATACCCTTTTGAAGGATCTCCAATACTATTCCTACTTCTGGCTTCCCGAAATAACCAGCAATGGCTTTTAGTTTGCTTATCATTTCTAATGGCATAACGTATGTATGCCTAATAGATCCAGGCTTGCAACCAGCCGCTGCACCCTTTGTGGAGCGATTTTTTATACCAAGAGACTCGAGTCCCATCTGCTCTGGTGCTTTGTCTGTATTTATTTCGCCAAACGTACTTGTTGACAATGCTGACTTGTTATCATTCTTTGCCATATTGCTATTAACTAATTGAACTACTTTAGTTGAATTAAATAAAAGTGTTTATGCCACTAATTATACTGAATGCACTCATTGAACTAAGGATTAACCGCTTTTAGTACCTCTTCAATAGTGTACATAATTGCCTTATGCTGATATGTATCAATAGGTCTCAGAGTAGATACTCTTTGTATGGCCACGCCCTGCTTGATTCGAGGAAGAATCGACCCGACCTTGCGAAACATTTCTCGTATTGACTCTTCGTTGGGATTCTTGACGCGGACGTCAATATAGTTAGGCAAGAATAACTTCTTTGCAGTTATACAGGCTGCATTGAGAACCTTCACAAAAGTCATAGTACGTAACACAACGACATCGTCATATCGGAAAGGTATAATAATCGCATCTGCATTCTGGAAAAAGGGTAGGAGATTGGGGTTTAGAGAACCCGGACAATCAACAAGAACATATACATCTCCCATGGTTCTCGCTCTCTCAACGAAAGTACGAGAGTTAGAGGTGGCATTGTAAACTTCCCAGGGAATGATTGCGTCTTCACTCTGACGGAGTTCCATCTGACGGAGTTCCACAACAGACTGACCTTCGTCGCAATCAAGAACACTAACTTTTTTGCCTTGGGATGCTAAATAATTTGCGAACTGCATACAGAGCGTACTCTTTCCTGTACCGCCCTTTGAATTTGATATAACAATAATTTTTGCCATAATAGCACTAAATTAACTAATTGATTGTATATAACTAATTTTAGGATTCATTTCAATGTCTCTCAGTATTCCATCGAGACGCTGCAGTTGCTCCTTGTCGAGCGCGTGAATACAGTTAGCGGCAATCTTCTGGCCTACAAGATGGCGGTGACTGAGTGGGTCTGCCACCTTCAGAACATCGGCCACATGCTTCATAGTGACCTCTTCTGGACGCATCAGCCAGTATTCACAGATGAAATTATTCACAATAAGGTCAATATCCTCCATTGGCAATGTTATCATGCTACCCTTACCAGCTATCTCAGAAACCCAAGGCTCCTTTTTCAAGTTCTCAGCCAGATTTTCTATCTCAAAGCTGAGATCATCTGGATTGAACTCGTTGGCATTCATGGCCTCGCACAGCTCGTTGAATGAATCACGGAGACTGGTAATACCTGTGTACATACCCCTACCAGTGATATGCTCAATAGCGTACTGTGCCGTCTGCTCTTTCAATTGATCAATTGTCTTCGACATACAATGTTGTTTTTTAAACCTCATTTTAATGATTTCTTAAGTGTTGATATCAAAGAAAGTCTCTTCATAACGTCCGAAACCGCCGCGAGGAAACAGCCCCCAAAATCCCCAAAATTTTGGGCGGCTGTTTCTGTATTTCTATAATTACTTAGTTTATTACTAAGTATTATATAAATTATTTCGTTTTCTATAAATAGAACATAAGTTATTGGGGTGTAAATGGTTACGGCAACCATTTGCGCATTCCTTTGGGGTATCTGCGCATTTTTGTGGGGTATTAATTTGATTCCTGCGCATTTACTTGGGGTATCTGCGCATTTTGGGGGGATATTAACACTGTGTTTGCGCATTCTTTTGGGGTATCTGCTCCCCAAGACGTCTATAGAAAATAAACTCAGATTAACCATACATATATTATTTAACAATACTTGTAACATCCTGTTTTCTTGGAAAAAAGTCTTTGTTGATCTCCAACTCATACATTCTTTCACCCGTTGCTCCGTCTATCACTTTGTAACTCATTAGAATTCCAGTATATTCACATGCTTTGATAGCATCTAATGCTATTTTCTCACAGGCAGCATAGTTCCTGCATGTATATCGTTCGTGTGCCAGAGTTTCATATAAAAGGGACACGTATATTTTTAAATACCTATTCCCCATGCTGCCAGCTCGTTTTAGCATTTGGTCGAGAGTGATAGCTGACTGTGGTGGTATCCTGTATTTGTAATATTCCGCCAGTTTGAAGGACGTCGGTAATGAATGGATATATACCTTAGAAATATTTGCTAAGAATGCTTCATGCAACTTTATGAAACCGAACGCTTCCCGTTTGTTAATTGTAGCTCCAAGAGTAATTAGATAATCATACATCATAGTTGTTTCGATTTCACCTGTTCTACTATTAGGCGCTTTATAAACAAGCATTCCGCGCCATTTATTGGGGTCATCATCTTTGGATGTTTTTATTCCTGCAAGTTGACGGATGTGCTTCATTATAGCATCAGCCTTTGTTCCTGGCTTATTGGTATTGTAAATTCTACATGCAAGTCCATATGCCGTTGTGTAAATCCGGCCAAAATGCCCACTTTTGTCCATCATGAAATTTGGGTCGTTAAAGTCGGAATTGTTTATCACCTGTTCGTTATACATTTCCAAAAGAACCATTATGATGAACCTTTTTGTCTTATCAAGAATGATTTGTTCTCCGTGAGTATTATACATACTTACAGTCTCACTTACGTTCATTTTTCTTGCTAAGGCTTCATATTGAGCTTGAGTGTCTTTGTCAAGTTTGTTGAAGAGCAGCTGGGGTTTCCTTCTGGAACCGTTTATCTGAGCCGCATTAGTATAAATACCATAATAATGAGGACGGCAAATCTCTTTGCTGCCACCCATAAGAGCTTTAGGAATTTTCCTTTTAAGCTCTTTTCCCTCGGATGTCTTAGTAACAGGCCCTGCAGGAGAAACCTCTACGCCCTTCTCTTTTCTTGACATGACTATTTCTTAAAATGGTCTATATTCTTTTTTATCTTCTACCACATCATTCTCAAATTCAAATTCTTGCTGTGAATCTTCCGCGACATAGTTTCCTTTAATTTCTCCCGTGTTACCGTTTATGGGAAGTATTGCGGTAGTACCGACAGGATTGAAGCGGGATTTAGTCTGGATGAAGAAAATCTTTCCTCCAGTACCGAGATCCAATCCAGGTATTTCTTCATTGGCCTTTTTGGTAAGCTGACCTTTGGGGTCATTCTTACACTTTTCCTTGTTACTCCAAATAATAATAATCTCACTTGACTTGCGCTCAATCCAGCTGGAGTCGGCAATACATTGGTTCGTAAGCATCAGAGGTGTATCAGCGGTCTCACGCTTTAACTGTGCTGCCACGATAACAGGAATGTTATTACGCTGTGAGAACATGTCAAGTTCTACCATGACTTCCTTTAGTTCGTCAGCACGCTGAGCTTTCGTATTCTCAATATACAATTCCTGAATATAATCAATAAAGACACACTTGATTTTTATCTCACGTTGTGCCATGATAGAATTGAGAATAGTCTTAAGCTCGCTAATGTAAGGAGTTTCAGGCTTTATTATCTTTATCCTGCGCCGGTGAAGCAGCTCTTTGAACTCTGCTACCTTACGCTGGAAGGGAACGATAGCATCGACCTTCATGAACTTGGTACTGTTGTTATGTAGGTATTCAAGGATGGTCTGCATATTGCCGTGTCGCGCTGTCTTCTTCGTCAGCTCCACATCGGCATACACATTCATCATGTTGGCTATGACCTGTTTCTTACTTTCCTCATACGGAATGTAAACTACGCATCCGTCATCATTCTTTAATGCTTCATTGATGGCGAAATGCTGCATCACCTTACTTTTGCCATGACCAGTATGCGCAGCTATAGTTGTAATACCAGGCGGCATTACAAACCGAAATTTCCCGCCGAAGTTGTCAAACAACTCCAGATCCGTACTGACAACTTTCAAGTCCTGCTTATAACTTTCAAATATCTCGTCAGTGTCGTCTTCAAGGTAATCCACAAGGTTGTTGACTCTCATGGACTTCCTGACTTCAGCGCCAAGAGTGTCGATATCATCTATTGCCAGCTTATAGCCTACGCGCTTGACAGTGTCAAGCAAGTTCTGAACTTTGTTCACACAAAGGAGCTGATTGTTTTTCTCGCGAGTGGCAGAGTCAATGATGTTTGCCTCTTCCTTTATCACCTCCTTGCTGATTTGTTCATCGGTCACTTCGGAGAATTTTCTAAATATCATCTCACGCTCCAAGGGCGTAGTATATACGGAGTTGGCTATCTGGATTGACTGTCTCTTGAACTCGTCAAGGTTCTTTGATGTCAGCTTGCCGTCCGACTCCTGTCTTTCCATAGCCGACATCAGGCGACGTTCAAACAGGTAATATGATGCTGGAATGGCATCATTGATGATGTTCCTCAGATCATCAATGGAATGAGTCTTCAGATATTCGTCAACATCCATCTTCTTACCTTCCTCAGAGGGTAGGGCAGCAAAGAACGCAGTAAGACCGGCACCACGGATCTTCTCTATGCCTTTCTCGACTTTACCATAAGTGGATTCCTGTTTTTCCTCACTATCTTCGGTGTCATACAACAAAGTCACCCTTACCACTCCCTTTTTCTTGGCTTCATCTATGACCTTCTCGTTGAAGGAGCCTCCAGCAGCGGCCACTACATTCTCCAGGCCCAAAGCCTGTGCATGCAGCGCATCCAATTCTCCTTCCACGATGGTCATATCCAAGTCTTTCACCTTGTCGCCACTAAGATGAAAGCCCTTGAAGCCAAAGAGGTACATCGCCTTTGGTAGTCCAAAGTTGTTGTAATACTTATCTAAAGGTTTACCATCCTTGTTGTTGTGAGGCTTAACAAGTCGGAACTTAAAGCCTCTGATATGACCGTTAGAAATAAAGGGGACTACCAACTGATGGGTACGTCCGACACCATAGGGAATACTATTCTTAACACCCTTCTCTATACCGGCTACCGCCGAAGGATTATAGGATAAAGGTAGTTTCTCCTTATTAATAGTGTCAGCCATAGCCTGGGAGATGAAACCAAGCCCCATTTTCTTTATCAACTCGACAGAGTAACCTCTGACATCGGTAAGATAGGTAAGAACCTCTTTGCCTTCCTCTTCGAAAAGTGACTTAACCATCAGCCCGTAAAGCCGTTCTACACGCTCCTGATGAGCCTTAAACTTCTCGTATTCCTCGCTGTCCAATGATGGCAGCTCCAAATTCACTTTGGAACAAAGTTCCTTCAAGGTGCTCATGAGGACATCACCTTTCGCACCAGCCGGATGACCATGATAGATCAAGGCATAATCAATAAGCCCCATACTCTGCCCGTCATCCGTCTCACCAACTCTGAAACGGTATTTTGAGTCGGTGACGATATATGACCTCTCACGGGCACCAGACTGAGACGCAGTTCCGTCGGTATGAAATGGACTGCTCCATCTCTTACCTTTGAGAGTCCATTTTCTTTTAGGAAATACTGTATCCATGTTATCAAGTACCTTTGGTAACAGTTCGTCATTGATAAAGTCTGTAATCGAATACATATTCTTTAATTCCTGCTACTATTTCGTGAGTTGTTCTATGTCTGACCGCTTATAGTACACGCGCTTACCGACCTTTATTGGAACCAGATAACCCGATTTCTGCCACTTCCAGAGTGTGGTATGACTGACCTTAAAACCCGTCATAGCTTCTTTCTTAGTTACAAGCGAGCCATCATTGTCAGGGAAAAGATTACCGGGAGAATCCTGCATTGCTAAACGCTCTTCCATCGCGGCCAACTGCATAGCCTTTGCAAAGGCTAACACACCGACATCGGTAAATGTGAAGGACACGTGCCCAGGAGTCCTGTGCACCTCGGAAACCAACTGGTTTGCCAGTAGCTGCTGCTCGAAATTAGCATCCATACAGACTGTGTTGGATGTTGCGTTTTGACTATTTTCATTCGTTCTCATCATTTTTATGTATTTTAATTTGTATATATTATCAATTTTTTGTAATTTTGCAGCCAGAGATAATGACTCCAGCACCTGTGATTTCGGATTTAGATCTGTTATCTGGGTGCAAAGATAATCATATTTATTAAAATATCAACAAGAACGATAATAAAATGTTATCAATATTAGTAACTTTTAACAAATATAGGTATGCCCACTATTAAGCTATCGGATTTTCATGCGGGTAATCTTGTTATCAGTTTTCTGAAAAAGAGTAATATCCCACAAGCTCATCTGGCAAGAGAGTTGAGCATGGCGACCTCTAATGTTAATCGGTTGCTAAAACGGGATAGCATGGATACCAGCTTGTTATTGGAAATTAGTAAAAAGCTAAACCATAATTTTTTTGCAGACATCTCTGGCGATGTTCAAGAAAATAAACCATTTACCTTAGTTTCTCCTCAGATAGGCAAGCATATAGAGGAAAGACTAAAAGAACTGAAGATGACTCAGACACAGTTTGCAACGATACTGAATGTAACGCCCGCCGAAGTAAGCAGGCTTATAAGGAAAGAGTCTTTTGATACTCAAAAACTGCTGAATATCTCTCGCATCCTCAACTATAATTTCTTTCAAGACTTCTATCAATATACTAATGACCAAGAGGAAAGTAAGGCTGATGGATGGGCATCCTTACTAAAGCGGAATGAAGAGTTGGCAGTGGAAAATGCCCAATATCGAGAGTTTTTAAGGAGTTCGCTTGAAGTTCTTGGACAATGGAAAAATGAAAAAGGTTTTTCCCCAGAGACGATGGATGAAGAACAATTTGAGAAATTATCTACCAGTGATAAGATGCTTTATCTTTGGTATACTCAGTTGAGGGAACAATTATCTGTTCAAGAAAAGAAGGGACAGATGGTACAATCACTTCTCAAGTGGGGAGAAATGTTGGCAAAAGTGAAGAAAACCGAAGACGATTGAACCTTAGCCTATAAGATCTATCACATTCTTCAGCGTCTCGTCCTCAATCTTGCGGTATCGCTTGAACGCTCTGGAGCCATCTACGTGACCAGACATCTTTCCTATTAGGTTGGGATCGGTAACTTTAAAATAGGCATTACCAATGAAAGTACGTCTGGCAAGGTGACTTGACGCTATTTCGTTAATGGGATGTATCTCAAACTCATTAGTGAGGGTATTCAGCACCTCAACATTCCTCGTAATCCCAGCAAGCGTGAAAATAATCTTGATGGCATCATTGTACTTCTGGGGAGTGAGGAAAGGAAATAATCGTCCTTTCTCGTCCTGTCCCTCATATTTCTTTATCAATTCCAGTGCCTTGGCATGGAGTGGCACACGAGCTTGCACGGCCTCCTTGCCGTCCTTAGTTTTATGTGGGGTATAAACAAGGATGCCATTTTCTATGTGCTGCGGTGTTAGCTTTATCAGATCGCCCACACGACAGCCAATGAAACAATGGAAAACAAATACATCACGGCACATGATGATGGTCTTAATGGGCATCTCGCAGTCCTTACGGTACTGTTCATCCATCTCTGACCATTTTTGTTCGAGGTCACAATCCGCAATCTTGTTCCTTTCCTCTATAGTAATATAAATAGGTGTACCCTCAACAGCGGTACCAATCTTAAAGCCGTCAAAGGGGCGATTGGTGGTATAACCTTCATCGATGGCATATTTAAATATTGTCTTAAGCCTGGTCAACATCTTGATGATGGTGTTCTCACCGCGTGGCTCGACCTTATTTCGCCTTTTCTTCAATGATGCCGGGTAGTCTTCTATCAGTTTTGCAAAGATGTTGGGATATTGGTCTGAAAGAGCCTTCTCGTGGCGTAAATAGTCGGCCAGTTCCTCGATATCGTTACGGGTAACAGTATTAATTGCAAATGTGAATGCCTTTCTTGACGGCTCTGTGGCTCTTACAAATCCCTCATACCTGGAAATAGCCCGTGACAGGACATAAAAGTCCTTAAAGTGGGAGGGAGCCAGCTGACGGCGGCTAATATATAGTTCCACGAGATCGTAGAACGATTTACTTTCAGGATTGACGCTATATTTTTCAGGATGATTGAACTTATCTACCACCTCTTTAAGCCAGTCGCTTGACAGATTTCCTTTGTCTGCAGATTCAAATTGATCAAGAATGTACTTCTTTAGCCTCTCCAGACGTTCAACCTGATTACGGTGATACTTTACGTCAGGTGTTTCAAGTCGCTGTTTGAAAACAATGGTTCCGCTCTTACGCAGAAAATAACCATTCTTCTTTGCCTTATCAACAGAGGCCGTAATGGCATTGCCATGAATCTTTATCCCGGCCTTCTCTGTTTTCTCGCGATTGATGTAATACTCGAAATACCCTGGGCTAACATACACTTCGCTCTTGGCGTAGAGGTCAAAAGAGTTACCTTGGAAGAAGCGAATCATTATTTCACTCCTTCCTGTAACCTTCTGTACCTTGCTCGAAATCCTGAGTTCTATCTGTGCCATTGTCAGTCGTTCTGTTGTTCGAGGAAAAGTTGTTTCTGTTGTTCTATCTCACGGCGCAGTTCCTCCTTCGATGGTAGATACGTCAAGTACTTGGCTTGGAACAGTTGCTCACTGCCATGAAGCACACTGTACTGGGCCATATCCTCACTTGTCTCAGAACATAGAAGCAGGCCAATGGTCGGATTGTCACCTTCCGTCCTTTTCAACTTATCGTACATTCTTACATACATGTCCATCTGTCCAACGTCCTGATGGGTTATCTGTGATGTCTTTAAGTCAATCAAGAAGAAATTCTTCAGTATATAGTTGTAGAATACAAGGTCGATATAGAAATCGCCCATGTCTGTCCGTATGTGCTGTTGCCTTCCGACAAAAGCAAAGCCTTTACCCATTTCCATAATGAACTTCTGGAGATGGCTAATGATGCTGCTTTCCAATTCTGTTTCAGTAAAGTCAGTATTGGGTTGCAGTCCAAGAAACTCTACTACAACAGGATTCTTTATGAACTCGAATTTGTCTTGCTGCATAGGTTCAGTTAACCTGCGCATCTCATTAGAGACTTTGTCTTTGTCGTTTGACTGTAGTAGCCGGAAATAGTATTGGGAGGCGATGTTGCGATGTAATGTTCTTGTGCTCCATACTTCACATAGGGCCTCTTGTTCATACCATTTCCTTGCTTCTGGGTTTTCCACTCGAATTAGTTCACGGTAGTGAGTCCATGGTAACAATTTTGGACTCACTGCGTCCACTTTGGGGGATTTTGGACTCACTGCGTCCAAAATCTCAGGGAACAATCTATAAAATCGAATATATTGATAAAGGCTACTGAAGTCAAATCCCTTACCATAAGTACAGGTAAGATCTTTTGAGAGTTTTGTTATGACACCCTTTCCGTACTCGGCTCTTTCAGCACCATCCAGTTCCTCCCTTGCTATTCGTTCGCCAAGTCGCCAGTTCCTTAAGGTGAGGTATGTGTTTATTGCTCGAAAAGCCCGATGGCGGGCCTCTTCGATAATGGCACATGCATCGGAGTATAGTGCCTTGTAATCCTGCGAAAGTACTTTTTCTACCATATATTTGTTATAATGATTTGCTTATTTCAGATAATTTTCATACCTTTGCACCAAATAATAAAAGCGAGCTTTTAAATATTGACACATTGAAACTCGACGACAAAGGTACGAAAAAAGCCACGGGAATACGAATATTTTTCCCGCCTTTTTCCCGTGATAACGTAAATTTAAGATTATTTAAGGTTACGGAAGTTGCTGATTAAAAGTTGTAAGTTATTGAAAATCAGTGCAAGTTACGAAACTTGTATTTTTGATAATTTACCAAAATCAACGCATTTAGAGTCGCCTCATCCCGACAAGCAAAAAGGAAGGTGGTCGAAGTTCTCGACCACCTTTTCTCTTTCTGTTATTTTTGTGTATCAGGTAGGTAGTAGCCCAAGTGGGGCGGCTGGTT
>JAEEOD010000365.1 GCA_016284115.1 Bacteroidaceae bacterium | reverse complement strand
ATTAGTGATAAAGTAGCAATCATTTCATTAAAATGAGTAATTTTGTTCAATAAATTAATAAAAAGAATCTGAAAGTACTGAAAAAAGCCATACAAGCCTTTGTCGTTATCATGCTGGCAAGCTATATCGGCATCATTCTTGCGTTGAATATTCCCATCATACAACGTGAAGTGATAACTTTTGCAGGCAATGAACTTTCTAAGCTTTTAGGTGCTGATGTTACTATTGGCAACATTAACTTGGGTTTTCTCAATCGCATCATACTTGAAGATGTGCGTTTGAATGACAAAGAAGGTACTGAGATGCTTTCAGTTGCAAGGATTTCTGCATCGTATGCTATTACCCCTCTCTTTGATGGAAAGGTTGACATCAGCAGTGCCCAATTATTCGGTTTTAATGCGCGTCTTAACAAGGAAACTCCAGATGCCAAGCCAAATTTTCAATTTATTATCGATGTCTTATCCTCTGAAAGTGATGAGCCGTCTAGCATAGATTTACGCATCAATACTCTGCTCATCAGAAGAGGAAACATCACCTACGATGTATTATCAGAAGAAGAAAATATTAGCACCTTTAATCCCAATCATCTAAAATTAAGCAACTTGCGTGCCAATGTATCGCTAAAAGCTTTACGCAGTGATACGCTGAATGCTGCCATCAAGCAATTAAGTTTAGAGGAAGAAAACTCTGGTTTTTCCCTAAGCAAACTTGATTTTAGAATCATAAGTAACGATCAGCACACTGTGATAGACAATTTCGATATCCAATTGCCTACCACCACCTTGCTGATTGATACCATCAATGTTCGATATGACAGTATTGGTGCCTTGAACAATTTTGCTGATAATGCACGTTTTTCTATTCATCTCAAACCCTCTGACATCACCTTAAAAGACATAGCCGCCTTTGTGCCTAACCTCAAGACTTTCAGGGATAAGATTCTTATTGAAATCTTAGCTGAAGGAACAGTAAATGACCTTCATCTTCCCATTTTTAAGGTCAATGGTAATCATATTCGCGTAAATGGTAATGCTGATATACAAGGTATTACTCACCTTGATAATGCTAAAATTAGAGGTCAGATAAGTGAAGTGTTTGCTGATTCTGTTGGAGTAGCTTTCCTTATGAGCAACCTGTCTGAAAGTTTTAATGAGTTGCCAGCTGTCATCAAGAATTTAGGAAGTATTCACTTTGATGGCAATATAGTTGGTCCACTTAGTCATTTAGTTACACATGGAAAATTGCAGACTGACTTGGGCACATTCCAAGGAAACATGCAGCTAAAGTCTGACAAAACCCATGGATCATTTGGTTACGAAGGCGACTTGCAAACAGATGGATTTTCATTAGGTAGTTTGCTGGACAACAAGGACTTGGGAAATATATCGTTTAGCTTGGGATTGAACGGAACACATCTACGTGAAGGACATTCAAAGATACTCGTCAAGGGTGTCATCGACTCTTTATCCTATAGTGGTTATACTTATCATAATATCATGCTCGATGGGGAGCAACAGGATGCAGGCTATAATGGAACTATCGAGTTGAACGATGACAATGCGTATGTAAAGATGGTGGGTACCCTTAACTTACTGGCACGCATACCTGAATTCAATTTCAATGCTGATATTGAGCACTTTCGACCCAATCCGCTGCATTTAACGGACAATTATCAAGACAGTGAATTATCACTCAATATCAAAGCCAACTTTATTGGCAGTTCGATTGACGAAATGATTGGAGAGTTGAACATCAACGATATGCGATTCACCACTCCTGTTAGAGGATATCATCTCGATAATTTCAAGGTGGCTGCAGTAAAACAGGATAATGGCTCCAAAAAACTTACTTTTACTTCCAACTTCCTACAAGGAAATATTGAGGGTGACTATTCCTATCGCACCCTTTCCAATAGCGTTATGTCTGTTATTGACCGCTACGTCCCATCATTGTTCAAAAGCAGAAGGAATGCTAAAGAATCAGAAAACAACTTTACGTTTGACTTAAAGATTGATAATACGGAGTTTATTTCTGCATTGTTACAAATACCATTAACTGTCTATACGCCCTCCACTCTCAGGGGATTCTTCAACGATAAAGAACAAAAGATGCGCATTGAGGGGTTTTTCCCTAGGTTCATGTATGGTGAGAATTTTTTGGAATCAGGTGTATTATTGGCAGAGACGCCTGCTGACCAGTTCCATATTTCCTTTAGAGTAAGTGATCGTGATATAGAAGACGATATGAACTATGTTGCTGACATTTCGGCTCGAAACGATAGTGTGTTTGCCTTGATGAACTGGGGCAATAAGGGTGAACGTACATATAGTGGAAGGCTCTCCACATTAGTAAGCTTCCTGCAACCATCAGCTGGTGATGAAGCATTAGCAGCAGAATTAATGCCTCTGAAAGCCAAAATTGACATCAACCCAACTGACGTCATCATCAATGATACCTTGTGGAATATCCATCGTTCTCAGCTAACTATTGAAGGCAAGCGCTTCCATGTGGATGATTTCTTGGTAACTCAGGCTGATAACAGATACTTGAAAATTAATGGCGATATTTCCGAATCCCCTGAAGATACCGTATTTATCGACATGAACGACATGCAGCTTACTTACATTTTTGAGATACTTGACCAAGGCGTGTCGTTCGATGGAGATGCTACAGGGAAATCCTATGCTGTAGGTGTTCTGAAAGAGCCTTTCCTCTATTCAGACCTCAATGTCAAGGATTTTGGTACAGAAGGCTATCGCATTGGCGACTTAGCATTTCATGGAGAGTGGCACCACGAGAAAGAAGGTCTCTGGATTAAGGGCGATATTCAAGAAGACACCATTGCCTACAGTCATGTAGAAGGTTATGTCTACCCCATCAAGCCAACCTCATCACTTGACCTGATAGTGGATGCCAGAGGTACTAACCTTCGTTTTCTACAGCATTTCTTAGATGGCGTAACACCTGATTTCAATGGACGTGTATGGGGCAATGTTCATTTCTTTGGAAAATTCAAGGCCTTGAATGTGGAGGCTGATAAGAAAGTGGCGGCAGTGGCAAGTCTTAAGATTGATATGCTGAACACCGATTTTGTTTTGCGCGACAGCATCGTGGTTAAACAGGATGGACTGACCTTTAGTAATAGTCATATGACAGATCATAGCGGAGAACACAATGGGCGCTTGAATGGTTATATACAGTGGAAAAACTTCTCAGATGTTCGGTTTGACCTAAGATTTGATATGAATAATATGTTGGTACTTGATACCCAGCAATCGGTAGAATATCCTTTCTATGGGACAGTTTATGGTACTGGCAACGCCCATATTTACGGCAACGACGATAATGGTATGCGTATTGATGCTGCTATTACCACCAACCGCAAAACTACATTCAACTATATCAAGGATGGCATTACGACAGCTTCTGGCAACCAGTTTGTGACATATCTTGACAAGACACCACGTCGCTCTATTATTGACTCCATTCCTCCTTCTATTTTTGAACAGACGAAACGAGTAGAGCAAGAAATAGAGGATTTGCATACAATGGACACCTATCTGAATATTCTTGCGGATGTGACACCTGATGCTACTTTCCGCATCATCATGGACCCCATTGTGGGCGATAACATCAGTTTTACTGGTTCAGGTAGTCTGCGTGCCAACTATTACAACAAAGGTGATTTCAACATGTTTGGCACTTATACAATGGACAAGGGTGTCTATAAACTCAGCATGCAGGAAATAATCCGTAAAGATCTCCAGCTGCAGGAAGGCAGTACGTTAACCTTCAATGGCGATCCGCTAGATGCTCAACTCGACTGGCATGCCAAATATACCGTCAATTCTGCCTCTCTAAATGATCTGATACCAAATGCCAGTTCGTTTGTTAACCAGACTTCCGTTAAGGTGAATTGTCTATTGGACATTACTGGCAACATGACACAGCCAGAACTTAAGTTAGGATTGGAATTACCACAAGAAAGCGATGAGGTGCAATCATTGGTACAGAACTATATTCCTACAGAAGAGCAGATGAACATGCAGATACTCTATCTGCTAAGCATCGGAAAATTCTATACCCCAGATTATGTCAATGTGTCCCAGAACTCCAATGTGATGAGTAGCGTAGTGTCATCTACCCTATCAGGACAATTGAACAGTGCCCTGTCCAATGTTATCAACAGCAACAATTGGAATTTCGGCACCAACCTTAGTACAGGACAGAATGGTTGGAACGATTGGGAAGTGGAAGGCATTTTATCGGGACAATTGTTGAATAATCGCTTACTACTTAACGGTAACTTTGGCTATCGAGAAAACCGCATGTCGAACACCAACTTCGTCGGCGACTTCGACGCACAACTGCTGCTCAACAAATCTGGTAATATTCGCCTGAAGGCTTATAACCAGACCAATGATCGCTATTTTGTGCGCACCAATCCTACCACACAAGGTTTGGGCATCATATTCAAGAAAGACTTTGATAAATGGGGTGATTTGTTCACTAGACGCAGCAGCAAAGGAAAAGAAAATCAATCTGCTTCTGAAACACAAACAGAAGCAAAAACCGAGAATTCTGAGACTGGTTTTGTAATATTTAGAGAAAAACAAGATAAATGATTTAATATTTAAATGTATGAAAAAGTTATTCTTTGCAGCAGCAATGCTGACAGTTTTGTTCACCTCTTGTGGTGATGGCAAAGAAGTACTGTTCAACGGACAGAACTTTGATGGTTGGGTACTCTTTACAGATCCCACAAGTGATGTAAAGCCCGAAGAGGTATTTACAGTGAAAGATGGCGTTATCAGTATTACTGGTATGCCTTATGGTTATATGCGAACAGCCAAGAAATATGCTGATTATGAGGTTTATGCAGAGTTCCGTTGGACTGACGGAAAGGGCTCAAACAGTGGATTCTTCCAGCGTGCTCAAGAAGGCGACAAAAACTGGCCTGACATGATTGAGGTACAGCTGAAGGTAGATCATATTGGCGACCTGATGGGCAATGTCAAGAATAAGGTAGAAGCTCCTGGAGGTCCTGTGCGTGTGTTACGCAACGATGATGCAGCAGTTGAAAGTGCTGCTGGCGAATGGAACCAGGTGGTTGTATCTTGCATTGGCAGTCACATTACCGTTACCCTGAACGGACAAGTGGTTAATGAGGCTGAAACCGACTTGACTGAAGGCTTTATTGCCCTGCAGAGCGAAGGTGGTCCATTGGAGTTCCGCAACGTATGGGTAAAAGAACTCAAGCCTGCCACTGGCAATCCTGCTCCTGAAGTGATCCCTACAGAGATTGCTTTATTCAATGGCCGTGACCTCAATGGCTGGACTCTCTTTACCGACCCTACCAGCGATGTTAAGGCAGAAGAAGTATTCACAGTTCAGGATGGTGTTATCAACGTATCAGGCAATCCTTTTGGCTACATGCGTACCAACCGTCAGTTTGGCAACTATCGCCTGCATGTAGAATGGCGCTGGGTAGATGATAAGGCAACCAAGAACAGCGGATGCTTCCAGCGAGTCCAACCAGGCGACAAGAT
>JAEEOD010000364.1 GCA_016284115.1 Bacteroidaceae bacterium | reverse complement strand
GTACAAGACCACTTGTTTTTATTGTACCAATAATATCACGATAATCCCAAGTTTCAGATACTGGAATCCTTTCTACTATGAGCAGATCTTTCAAATCGTCAATTCTCTTCAAACTAGAAATAGAAATGTCAAATATTGCATCAAAAGGGAATTGGTCCAAAACACATAGCATTGTTTGAAGAGCATCTTTCGCCTTCAATTCTTTTATTTTGTTACAACCTGAGTATTTTGCCAATTCTTCATTTCTTATTTCTAATTTTTGCCATACACTAGTTGAAAAAGCGTAGTATGAACGTAAAAGAATATGGTCTAAGAATGAATTTTGAGCACTCGGTTTTTCCAATTCCTTAAAACTAGTAGGCAATTGCTTCCTGCATTTTGGCAGCAACTCAACAATATTACATTGAAATTCCGACAGTTTCTTAGCACGCTCTGTTGCTTGTTGCCATAACTCAGACTGTTCTACTTACATTATTTCTTTTAAGGTATGAGTAGGCCTTTTAAACTTTGATATATGCAACTTATCCATAAATAATAAAAATAAAAATAAAAACAAATACCCAAATCAAATATTATAAGTCAAAGGATTAGCTCTGCCTTTAACTTTTTTATGAGCAATTGATTTGTTTATATACAAATCACGAACGCTTTTTTCTGCAATATGGCCATTGAATCCATATCCTGTATAATATTGGCCTGCCTTTTTAGTATTCATCCCATAGGGTCTTTTGTTCGGATACCAATTTTCCACCTCAAATACTTCTATTATAAGACCGCGATATTCACTTAAAACATATTTGATTTTTTCAAGTCTCCATGGTGCTATATTCCATGTTTGCTTGGTTGCATCGTAAATACCTTTACTTCCCATAGCACGATTGTATTGACCATTAATATTAATTATCACACAATTTTCCCCTATAGAATTAAGTTGAGCAGCGCTATATAATCTGGTAATTTCATCAGCAGTCATGATTCCAGATTCATTAGCATGATGTCCCGACACCTCATTCGTCAATTGAATACCTGAATAGTTAAGCACGTCTATTAATACAGATTCGATTCTAAAAGCATCTTCTTCTGCCGCCAAACCATGAGTTACAATTACATGTCTTACGTTCTCAGCTCCTATTTGGCGGATCGTATCGCACTTTTCTGTAGATATGTTAGGGTTATCGATAGCATACTTAATATGGTCGAATACCCGGTTATTTACTCCTTTCCCTACATAGAAAGGTTTGTTACTCTGTGGGTCTATTAGCATATAAACGTAATAGCCCAAAGCTTGCTGTGTTCTTTCGTCAAACATAATAAATAATTCTAATTAGTATAGGTTTGTATGTTCTCAACCAAAGTGCTTTAGGACACTGACAAGACAGTGTGTAACGCGACTTAGATAATCCTTTTGCCATATTCTTTAGTTTTATAAATGTTATATAGTCACTTCATTTATAAAATTCAAATTATTCCACTACTTCTTTCAGTTTCTCCCAAACTTTCACCATTGCCCAAGTGTCGAGTTCGCAGTAACGTAGGAGGGCTTCGCGACTAGCTTTAGCCTCTTCGGATTCCATAAACTGGATACGGGGGAAGAGTGTCATGGCATTACCACCATTCTGGCATCGCTCATCAAGGTTGTGGTAGTTCAGGCTTGGCTCGTCAGGGAATAATGCAGGCAGCACACTCTTGATAGAGAACGAACCGTGCATGGCTGGTACGTAATAGTAACCGTCTCTGAATGGTGTGAGCAGATCCAGAATATGCTCTCGGATGTTCAGCAAATGAACGGCAAGGTCTGGATACATCCCTGCAAGTTCCTTAATGCGACCACACTCAAAGCCTTTGTTATAGGCTAAGGTGCAGACGTTCATGGGGATGTCCTTACATAGCTGCTCGGCCAAAGAGCGACGTGGGTCGCTGCCGTCATTGGGTGCTAAGAACTCCAAATGCTCATATGGTGCATCCGCACTCTGCTTAATATGCAACGAATACTGGAAGGTTATCTGCTGATAAGGACGCTGCCCATCGTATTGCGGCACAGGCTGTTGAAGCGTCTCGAAGTCGAGGAAATAAAGCGGATAGCTCAGGCTGTCAAGGAACTCACGGATGCCTTTCTTGTCAATCCGCTCAGTATGATTCAGCGTACACTCCACCTGCATCTGCTGCTTGTCGCTCAAGGCATCTTCGCGTACATCATTAAATAATATGCGACCTGCATGATAGTGCTCCAACTTCTTCGCAAAGTTCATACGATAGAGGTCGAAAACGGTTGGTTCGTCGTCAGGCACACCATGCTGACGTTTGCAGTAGTCGAAGAAAGCACAGCCGTAAGGTTTCATACAGTGGTCTGACAGGTCGAGGTCTGGTTCATTGTCACTACTAAGCACCTTTAGCGCCTTGCTTACTTGTGCAGGAACCTTCAGGTATTCGTTCTCCACCAGTTCCTTCATG
Organism: Bacteroidaceae bacterium; assembly: GCA_016284115.1. The sequence goes on along the minus strand of JAEEOD010000364.1, from coordinate 1,366 downwards.
TCGATGACGACGAAGAGTTTCTGCAGTTCAAGCTCGCCCTGTCGCACATAGTCGCTATTAAGACAAACTAAGTAGGTATCAGTCACGTTGATACCACACTGCGTCAACACCCATTTCTGATAGGCGATATCAGGAGCGTACTTTTCGAGTTTTGCCTCCTGTCCTTCAAACTCAGGGAAACTGCTGCTCTTTACCTCGTAGATAGCCCATCCGCCAGGAGACTTTCGCAGTATATCAACGGCGCAATAATTATTGTCGAAAGTGAATGATGCCTCGCAGATCACCTCTGTTCCCTTGCCCATCTCTTCCTTAGTCTTGTTAATCATTGCTTGGAGGTCGAGCCTGCCATCCTCACGTTTAGTAGTGACTTCTACAAACGGGCCAAACAGTCCCATTGCCAGATCGCCCACCTCGTTGCCGCTCTCAAATCTATCCTCCACACCAGCATCCACAGTCTCCACTTCTGGTTTGTATGTTCTCAACCAGAGAGCCTTAGGACACTGGCAAGACAGCGTATAGCGTGACTTAGATAATCCTTTTGTCATAAGCTGGTAGACGATTCCCTAAACATCGCGAGGTCTTTAATCGTTATAAGTTTCAGATTGAGTGCAAAGATAGTGCAAATCGAGCGAAATACAAAGAAAAAAAACGTTTTTTTCTTTTATTTCCGAGATGCAGCCAATGCAACGCCACACTCTTTACCTTTAGGTAAGAGAATTTTTTCCTTGGAAAAAGGTAGTGAAAATCGGGCGAAATACAAAGTAAAAATCTGTTTTTCTTTTATTTCCAAATATATTCTACCCTTACTTGTGGTATGGCTCATCTATCATTTAACAAACAAAAAGAGTGCCCTCAAGCACCCTTTTCGTTCAATGTTCATTGCAACGCCACACTCTCAAAGAGAGAACGTTCAATGTTTACTCGCCTTCGTCATCACCGTTACCGGCTTCTCCAGGCGTCACGCCACCATTGCTGCCGGGGCCTGAGCCACCACCTGGGGTGTCAGACGTTCCATCGTCGATCTCTGCGTCATCGGCGCTGGTCACACGCTTCACCTCGTTGCCGTTGCGGTCGTAGCAAGTGATGACCACAGCCGTCGACTTCAACTCGTCCTTCAGCTCCACGGCGGGCGTGAAGATGATGCGACGCACTTTGATAAGGCTCGTCTTCACCTTGTTGACGTCGTCAACACTTTGGGCCGATAGACCAAAGCGGCAGGTGCCCAGACCCGGAATGGGGATGGAGTGACCTTCAGGCAACCACGCCTTGATGACCTCGCCAGCCGCGTCCCAGCATGCCTGCATGACGCCCTCAGACACACCACTGCGCAGGGCAGCCTCCTTGATGACCTTACTCTGGGTCAGCG
>JAEEOD010000363.1 GCA_016284115.1 Bacteroidaceae bacterium | reverse complement strand
TGCAAGGCAGCCTTACCCATCTTCACATTGGCTTGCGCCTTACGGACCTGGTTAACCAGACTTCCCCCTTGGAAGATAAGCATAGAAGCTTCAATGAAATAGTTATTATGAAAGGTAGAGATATTGTCATATACGTTGGTCTCGGGGTCAATGCCTCGACCAAAGCCATAGCGTGCACTGACGCCTCCATCAACAGAAGGTATGAAGTTGCCTATGGCACTGAGTTTGTCCATCTGGTTGTTCTTCACCTCCAGCTCTTTTTGGTGCACCTGGTGGTTATGGGCAACGGCATATGCCATACACTGGTCCACCGTCCATGTATCTTGGCTATTGACAATGGAGAATTGTGAATTGACAATTATCATCGCAGCCAATACTATCGTTTTTTTGATTCTATCCATCTTTAATAATTTAATTTTTACTTACATCTTTCTCAAAGCAAACGCCGTGCCAAACTCGTATCTTGCTGATTTACAGATACGATTATTTTCTCACCATTGCAAATGTGTCTAATTATTAGACAGTGGCTGTCTAAATATTAGACATGCTTTCTTTTATAATACGAGAATAACGGATAGTTTGTGACACAAGTCTTATCCATTCTCAAAACTTTTAATTACCTTTGCTACACTAAGCAAACAGGTTAATATGAATAGACATGGATCATTGGTGGTAGTTGATGACAATAAAAACATATTGACGTCACTTCATTACCTGCTGGATAGCTATTTCGAACAAATAGTAACGCTCAGCAGTCCGGTGGCGTTGCCTACCACCATCCAGCAGAAACGCCCAGACGTGATTCTATTGGATATGAACTTCTCTTCTGGGCTTAACACTGGTAACGAAGGACTCTACTGGCTACGTGAGATAAAGAGACTGCGTCCACAAACACAAGTGGTTCTTTTTACGGCATATGCCGACATTAACTTGGCAGTGACAGGATTAAAAGAAGGTGCCACCGACTTTGTGGTAAAGCCCTGGGACAATGCCAAACTGGTGCAAACTCTCTTGGACGCACTGGAAAAAGCGCGGCAAGAAAAACCCAAACAGAAGAAAACAACAGCTATTAATCAGCAGGAAGGCGAAATGTTTTGGGGAACCTCTGAGGCAATCAGTCAGCTGAAATTGATGGTGGAACGTATCAGCGCTACGGATGCCAGCATCTTGATTACCGGTGAAAATGGTACAGGTAAAGATATGCTGGCACACGAGATTCACCGACTAAGTAATCGCCACGAAGGACCTTTCGTATCGGTGGATATGGGTGCCATTACTGAAACGTTGTTTGAAAGCGAGTTGTTTGGTCATGTAAAAGGCTCGTTTACCGATGCCCATGCTGATAGAATTGGACGTTTTGAAGCTGCCAATGGAGGCACACTATTCTTAGATGAAATTGCTAACCTGCCCCTTCATATGCAACCTAAACTGCTGACGGCCATTCAGAAGCGTTCGTTTGTAAAGGTGGGCAGCAATATGCCTCAATCTACCGACATACGCCTGATTTGCGCCACCAACCGCGACTTGGCGCTGATGGTGCAACAAGGCAATTTCCGTGAAGACCTACTCTACCGCATCAACACCATACACTTGCACCTGCCTGCCCTGCGTGAACGCAAGGAAGACATCGTTCCTTTGGCTGAACGATTCTTGAAACAATATAATTTACAATATGGGCGACAACTGGAAAGCATTTCTCAAGAGGCAGTGAAAAAGTTGCAAACACATCCGTGGTATGGCAATATCCGAGAGCTTCAACATACCATTGAGAAAGCGGTGATTATGGCGGATGGTGATGTACTGAAACCTGAACATATAGAACTAAATGCCTTGATGCAACCCTCGACAGGGGACAACAACAAACAGGAAATGCCTACCCAGACTTTGGAGGCTACCGAGTGTGAGGCAATACGCCGTGCCATGCAGCAATTTGATGGTAATGTATCGCAAGTGGCAAATGCGTTGGGCATCACCCGTCAAACCCTTTACAGCAAACTGAAACGATATGGCATCTAAATGGGGAAATACTACTGCTATGCGTGCCTTATTGCTTGTGGCAGGCACGGCGTTGCTAACCTGGGGCTTTGCCAAAGGACAGTATCTATTGGCAGGAATCGGACTTGTAGTACTTCTTTTTACCATAGTGAACTATGTTTATGGAGTTAAGAAACTGAAGGAAAAATGCTACCTGATGCTGGAAGCTATACGCAACAACGACTACAGCTTCCGCTTACCTACTACCTACCACTCTGCCAGTGAGCAAGTGCTGCAAGACACTATCAATCAGTTCGGCTGTCTGATGAACGAACAAAAGCAGCAGATGGTACAGCAAGAGAAGTTCTATGAGCACATTATGTCTGCTGTCAGTACAGGCATCATTGTCATTGATGAACATGACAATATCATGCAGGCCAACCCTGCTGCCGCCAAGTTGCTGGGACTGCCCATACTGAGTAATCTGCGTCAGTTGGAAAGATACGGTAATGATGTGGCAGACCTGTTCAGGCTCATTCAAACTAAAGAACGGAAGCAGTTGCACTTGCAAACGGACAAGGGAGAGGTGGATTTGTCAATTGCATGCGTACGGACAGAACTTGACCGCAAAGTTGTGAGAATTCTCATCATGAATGATATCCACAACGAGTTGGACGAGAAGGAACTTGACTCGTGGATCAAGCTCACACGTGTGCTTACCCATGAAATCATGAACAGTATGGCCCCTATATCATCCATCAGCGACACATTCATGCAGCGAGAAGATGTGAAAGACAGCGAGATATACGATGGCATACGTGCCATACATGAAACATCTACAGGACTTATTTCGTTTGTTGACAGTTATCGTAAGTTCTCTGCACTGCAGCAGCCTCAACCAGAACCATTCTATGTACAGGAAATCATGAAGCAAGTAAGCAGTTTGAACATCGTACCTGAACATATCAATCTGAATATTCAGGTAGAGCCTAATGACCTGATGCTATATGCAGATTCTAATCTGATACGTCAATTGCTAATCAATCTGCTAAAAAATGCTGTGCAGGCTATAGGCAACCATCAAGGTCGCATTTTGGCGCATGCCTATGCTGATAAAAACGAGCATGTGTTTATTAATGTCAGCAACAATGGTCCCGCTATTTCTTCCGAACTGGCTCGCCAGATATTTGTGCCGTTTTTCACCACCAAACAAGATGGTAGTGGCATAGGTCTCTCTTTAGCACGCCAAATCATGAAACTGTCTGGTGGCACCATTACCTTACTAAAGACTGGAACCAACAACTGGCCCGTCACTTTCCAGTTGGAGTTCTCTTAAATTGGTCTCGAGCCCTGCTATATCTGGTCGCAATGATGGCTATGGGTCGCTGCAATATCTGCCATCACCCGTCGCAGTATCTGCTATGGGGGTAAAGGAGATACTGCGATGACTCATGGGAGGCTTTCCCATCACCCGTGGCAAGCCTTGCGACGACCCATAGAAAGCATTAGAGTCACCCCATAGGAAATACTGCATCGAATAACAGCAGATAGTATATCAATTCACATACAAATAAAGAGGAACAGCCGAATGACTGCTCCTCTTTTTTAAGCAACTATCTGAAATATGATGTTATTTCCTTTGGAATACCAAGCTATAAGAACGGGGCTGGAAACCTGATGACAGACCGGTAAGTATCAACTCTTTGCCATCTGAGGCAAACTGATAAGTAAAGACTCGACCAGGAACGCCACCATACCACTCGTCGAACACAAAAGACAACTTGGTGCCGTCAAGCTCTACCCTGCCATCTATATCATGTGCGTCGGTATAATCGCCAAACTCGCCGCCACGCCATACCTGGGGAAAGAAATAGATTAGCTGCCAGTGGAAACGGCTGTCGGAAGTAATGGTAATCTCTTGGGTAACAGTATTGCCTTCAATGGTCTCGGAACGGGTGAAGCCATGATTACCTCCATCAATTTCATCCATAGGACCATAACTGTGCCACTTGCCTACAAGCATCTGCAAAGCATCGTCATAAGGCTCTTTCTCGTCTTTTGAACATCCACCCAGACTAAGGGTCAGGAGCAGAGAACCTAACAAATAAAAAGTATTTTTCATAGCTCGTATTTTTTATTGTTTCTACTCTAAAAAACTTCAAAAAACAGAAACCTTGCAGAATAAAATTGTTAAAAAATCATAATCCCAGCTTCGCCCTGACAAACTGCTCGATGAAATCGGTGGTCTTGGCTATGCCCAACACGGAGGCGTCGATGCAGAGGTGGTAGCTCTCGGCAGCTCCCCAGCGCTTGTTGCTGTAGTAGTTGTAGTACTCGGCACGACGCTTCTCAACATGATTGATCATCTCTTCTGCCTTGTTGGTACTGATGCCTTCCAGACGGGAAATGCGCTCAACGCGGAAGGGCAACGAGGCGGAGATAAAGATGTTGACACAACGGGGGTTGTCGCGTAACACATAGTCGGCACAACGGCCGATGAACAAGCACGACTTTTCTTCTGCCAGCTTACGGATGGCATCGCTCTGCAACTGAAACAGGGCATCGTTGCTGAGGTAGTTCATCGTGCTGGAGGTGGACAGCCCACTAAAGGGGAAACGGAGACCGAACAAACCGCCTGTGATGGGGCGAGAGGCCTGCTCGTCGGCTTTCTCGAAAAACTCCTTACTCATGCCGCTTTCCTCGGCTGCTACGCTGAGCAACTCCTTGTCGAAATAGGAGATGTCGAGGCGACGGGCCAACTCGGCGGATATCTCGCGTCCGCCACTGCCTAACTGACGGCCTACATTGATTACAAACTTTTCCATATTATGCTGTCTTTACTTGTTTCTTGAATAGTTGGAACTGGTGCCAAAGCATGACGCCTGCCACAATGGTGGCTACGGCATCTGAGATAGGCATGCTGTACCACACGCCGTCCTCGCCAAAATAATGGGGCAGAATGAGGATACAGGGCAGCAGGAAGATGAGCTGGCGCGTGAGCGATAGGAAGATGGCTTTGCTGGCCATTCCGATGCTCTGGAAGAAATTGCCTGTGACCATCTGGAAACCTACCACGGGGAACACCAGCAGGATGATGCGCATGGCCTTGACGGAGATGCGTATGAGCTCTTCATCGGTAGTGAAGATGCGCACCAGCAGTTCGGGAATGGTCATGCAGAGCAGGGTGGCGACGGTAGTGACGCCTGTTGCCCACAGCATGGTGAGCCTGGTGACCTGCAACACGCGGTCGTAGTGGTGGGCACCGAAGTTATAGCCCGCAATAGGCTGCATGCCTTGATTGAAGCCCATGACCACCATGATGGCTACGAACACCAGGCGGTTGACAAGGCCGTAAGCGCCAATGGCATAGTCGCCTCCGTGAGTGACCAGCGCGTTGTTGATGAGGATGACCACCACACACGAAGCGAGGTTCATGAGGAAGGGCGACAGGCCGATGGCCAGCGAGTCCATCACGATGCGTTTCTTCAGCTTGAAGATGCCTGGCTGGAAATGCAGCAGCTCGTTCTTGTTGCTGAACAGCTTGATCTGCCACATGAGCGACAGTGTCTGGGCAATGACGGTGGCGATGGCGGCTCCCCGAATGCCCATGTCCAAGCCGAAGATGAAGATGGGGTCGAGGATGGTGTTCACCAGCACCGTAGCGATGGTGGCATACATGGCCTTCTCAGGGTGGCCCGACGAGCGCAGCAAGGCGTTCAAGCCGAAATAGAGGTGGGTGATGATATTGCCTATCAGGATGATCTGCATATAGTCGCGCGCATAGGGCAAGGTGTTGTCGCTGGCCCCGAAGAAATAGAGGATGGGGGTGAGCAGCGGCAGGGCCACCAGCGTGAGCAGGGCACCCAGCAGGATGTTGAGCACGAACACGTTACCCAAGATGCGACGGGCGGTGTCATAATCTTTTTGCCCCAGCTTGACGGAGGTAAGGGTGGCGGCACCCACACCCACCAGCGAGCCGAAGGCGGCGGTGATGTTCATCAGGGGGAAGGTGATGGCAATGCCTGAGATGGCCATTGCGCCCACACCTTGTCCGATGAAGATGCTGTCGACCATATTGTAGAGTGACGAGGCCGTCATCGCTATGATGGACGGTATGGCGTACTGCATCAGCAGTTTGCTTACTTTCTCGGTACCTAAAGCGGTAGGAACTTTCTGTTGCAACATAATGTTATTAATTACAGCGACAAAGATACGCTAAACGAGGGCAACAGAGCTTGCTATTTTGCCGGGCGTGAGTATCTTCGCGCAGTTTACTGCGCAAAGTTACGTATTTTCTTCCGAAAATAAGGTGGTCTCGAAAAAAAGTTGTAAATTTGCAGTCCGATTATAAAGATGAAAGACTGACATTTTATGAATGTATTGGAATTGAGCGAGCAGGAGATAATCCGTCGCAACAGCTTGGAAGAGCTTCGCAAAATGGGTATCAACCCCTATCCCGCAGCAGAATATGTGACTAACGCCTTCTCGACCGACATACGCGAGCAGTTCAAGGATGAGGATGAACCTCGTCAGGTATCGATTGCCGGACGAATGATGAGCCAGCGTATCATGGGCAAGGCTTCTTTCATGGAACTGCAAGACTCCAAGGGACGCATCCAGGTATATGTTACCCGCGATGATATCTGCCCCGACGAAAATAAAGACCTATATAACGTAGTATTCAAGAAGTTGCTGGACATCGGTGACTTCGTAGGCATAGAGGGCTTCGTGTTCCGCACCCAGATGGGCGAGATTTCTGTGCATGCCCAGAAACTGACTTTGCTCAGCAAGAGCCTCAAGCCGCTGCCAATCGTGAAGTACAAGGATGGTGTGGCGTACGACAAGTTTGACGACCCAGAGTTACGCTATCGTCAACGTTATGTGGATTTAGTGGTAAATGAGGGCGTAAAGGACACTTTCCTGAAGCGTGCCACTGTATTAAAGACCATGCGCCAGTTCTTGGACAACGCTGGCTATACTGAGGTGGAAACCCCTACCCTGCAATCTATCCCTGGTGGTGCATCGGCTCGTCCGTTTACTACCCATTTCAATGCTCTGGACTTGGACATGTATATGCGCATTGCCACTGAACTGTACCTGAAGCGCCTCATCGTGGGCGGCTTCGAGGGTGTGTATGAGATTGGCAAGAACTTCCGCAATGAGGGTATGGACCGTAACCACAACCCTGAGTTTACCTGCATGGAGCTGTATGTGCAGTACAAGGACTATAACTGGATGATGAGCTTCACGGAGAAGTTGCTCGAGACTATCTGCATTGCCGTAAATGGTACCACAGAGCGCGAGATTGACGGTAACATCGTTAGTTTCAAGGCTCCTTATCGTCGATTGCCTATCTTGGAGGCCATCAAGGAAAAGACGGGCTTCGACTGCACAGGCAAGACGGAAGAGGAAATTCGTGCCTTCTGCCTGAGCAAGGGTATGGAGGTAGATGAAACCATGGGTAAGGGCAAGCTGATTGACGAGCTGTTTGGCGAGTTCTGTGAGGGCACCTTCATTCAGCCTACCTTCATCACCGACTATCCTATCGAGATGTCTCCACTCTGCAAGCGCCATCGCAACAACCCTGAGTTAACTGAACGCTTCGAACTGATGGTGAACGGCAAGGAGTTGGCTAACGCTTACTCTGAGCTGAACGACCCGATTGACCAAGAGGAGCGCTTCAAAGAGCAGATGCGACTGGCTGCGAAGGGTGACGACGAGGCGATGATCATTGACCAGGACTTCCTGCGTGCATTGCAATATGGCATGCCTCCTACATCTGGTATCGGTATCGGTATCGACCGCTTGGTGATGCTGATGACGGGCAAAACCTTCATTCAGGAAGTACTGCTTTTCCCACAGATGCGCCCCGAGAAGGTGACTCCAAAGGATAGTGTGGATAAATATACCGCACTTGGCATCAGCGAAGACTGGGTGCCTGTAATCCAGAAAGCTGGTTACAACTTAGTGAGCGACATGAAAGACGTGAACCCACAGAAGTTACACATGGACATTTGTGGCGTGAACAAAAAATACAAACTGGAACTGACCAACCCGACAGTAGCTGAGGTGACTGAATGGCAGAGCAAGATAGAGGGATGAGCAAGAGGATAGCCATATTCGGTGGAGGCAGTTGGGCTAAGGCCATTGCCAAGATATTTCTGGAGAATGAGCCGGAGATAAACT
>JAEEOD010000033.1 GCA_016284115.1 Bacteroidaceae bacterium | reverse complement strand
ATGGTGCTGAAGGTCCAGATGCAGGAAATGCTGCTATCAGAGGCGTGGCGGAAGTCATCTATGCACATAACTCTGCTGTCCTGACCGACTTGTTCGGTGACGCTCCTTATTCTGAGGCTTGCAAGGGTATTGAAATCATGACTCCAGCGCTTGACTCTCAGCAGAGTATTTATCAGAGCCTGATGGCTACCTTGGACAAGGCTATTGCCGACCTGCAGGCAGGTGGTGCTAACTCCGGTTTAGGCGCATTCGATTACCTGTATAAAGGGGATAACACAAAGTGGCTGAAATTTGCATACGGTCTGAAGGCACGTTTGTTGATGCACACTATCTTCCGTGCTTCTGACAAGAATGCTGTTTACAACCAGATTATCCAGTTGGCAGACCAGTCTTTTGCTGATCCAAGTGAGCAGGCTGAATTTAACGTATATGACAGCTCTAACTGGAACCCAACTTTCGACTTCCAGTACAGCCGTGACTACTTTGGCTTCAGCCAGAGCATGTATAACAAGATGATGGCTCGCAACGACAAGCGTATCACCCGTATCCTGTTTGAGCCTTGCGGATATCACCTGACCCCAGACAGCGAGGATTTGATCCTGGTTCCTAATGGTGAGGGTTTCGCTCCTGTTCAGTGGGTATACAGCTTCGATGTATACTGCATGGCCATGACAGCTTCTACTTATCTAATGAGTTTCTATGAACTGCAGTTCCTGAAGGCTGAGGCACTGGCTCGTCTGGGCCGTGATGCAGAGGCTAAGGCATGTGTAAAGCTTGCTTTGGAACAGGCATTCGAGAATACAGAGGCTTCAGTTCAGGCAGCTCTTGCTTCTGGCAACTTGGGTATGCCTGACGACGACGAGAGCACTCCTCTGACAGCTGATGATGCTGATGAGTATTACGAAAGAATCATTGAGCCTTTGAGTGGCAACGCTCTGCTGGCTGAAATCATGGTTCAGAAGTATCTGGCTATGTACGGTGCTAACGGTGAATCACTGGAAACATACAATGACATCCGCCGTATGATGGCTTTGGGTGAGAACTTCGTGGAATTGGAAAATCCAAAGAACGCTTCTAAGTTCCCATTGCGTTATAGCTATGGTGCAGATGATACTACTACCAATCCTAACGTTCAGGCTGCATTTGGCAATGGCCAATATGTATTCTCTGAGCCAGTATGGTGGGCAGGTGGTAGTCGTTAATGAAAAGACACGGCAAACGCATTAATACTCTTTTTTGATTTTTTGAGGGGGGATATCCGTTGAGGACATCCCCTCTTTTTCTTTTACGGATATTACTACATTGATTGTTCACTTTGCCCTTGAAAAAGGCAAGATGGTCACGGTCACACCTGTGACCATAACCACTCTCACATCTTAAAAATCATTTTAGAAAATTATAATCATCAAATTATCAAGAATATTCTTCTCTATAACTCACAACTTCCACCTTCTGCGGTCACATGGTCACAGGTGTGACCATGTGACCGTTTTGAGTGACCAGACAACTGAATTAAATGATTCTCACTAACCAAAACTATAGGTGAGGATAAACGAGGGAAAAAAGGCGGAAGTCTCAGCTAAGATTCAATCGCCTACATCCAAACGATTAGTCATCTTTAGTCAAATGATTATTCGTCTGTACTCAATTTGAAGCGTACTTTTTTGCAAGCATCGCCTTACTATTACTTTGCTGAAGTTAATGGATGGGCATTGCCCTTTACCTCTTTTAGATAAGCCTTAGCTGAGCCAATCTTGAGGTAAAAATCAATACGGATGGGAAGGCGATTCGCGTCGTCAGTAATATAAAAACGAAGGATTTCCTTCTTGTCGCCATCCTTATCGAAAGCAAAAAGTGAGAAGCCTTTGCAAGCATACTTCTTGCCATCCTTGGCCTTGATAGTATTGTCACCTAAGCAAATAAGTATCTCTTCATCCACCTTACGGCCTGTTGCCAAAGGCAAGGTGGTTTGATGTCCCTGCATAAAATGCTCAGCAGAGAAATTGCGGGCACGGGCAATGATGCTCAGCATATCGTAGATGCAACGGCTATCTTCCGTGTCACTTTCAAGTGGGGTAAAGTCCTCTACCCCAGGGCGAGTACGCAACTGGTGCACTTTGCTCACCCCATTCTCGCGAGTGTACCAAGCCTCATCTACACTATAGTGGCTCCCCTCCTCAGCAGCTTTCTTATAGTAGAGAGGTTCGAGGCGCTCAGTCATATATACTTGCAGGGAGTCGCGCAACTTGAATAGCATATCGGCCTCCTTGCTGCCTACAGCCATCAAACGGATATCATAGGCAGATTGTCCCTTATAAACGGTTTTATCGGTAGTAAAAGTAGCATAGCCCACCTTCTTCCAGATGATGCCCCAATCGAAATAAAGGTCATAGCGCACACTCTCGCCTTCCTTGAAAGCGGTGTTCTCCACTTCGCACTGCTGAGCCAGCATGTTGATTGGCAGCAATGCCATTGCCATAAGAATAGTAGTAACCAACTTCTTCATCATCGTCTGATAGTATTACGGTTGTTATTCCTGTTATTATTATTCCGGTCTCTGGTTCTGTCCCTCTTCTGTTCAGGCTTTTGCTTCTTAATATCATCAGGCTTTTGCATGTCGAGTTCCTTGGCATTTAGGTCCCAATCCTGCAAAACATCGAAATTGGCTTTAAACTCAATCATCTGTGGATAATAAAACACCAACTCAGGCTGTAGGTGCAACTCGTAGTTGCCTGTATCCCACTTACCATTGCGGTTTTTATCTCTTACCAAACGAGCCGCATACTTGCCTGGGGCAAGGTAATAAAAATCTGCACGCCCATTCTCCACATTTACTGTTCGCACCACCTCATCTTTGGTATCAAGCAACTCCACGAAATCATCCACTTCCGCCCCACTGATATTAAAAAACACTTGTCCATAACTGTCGAGGGTCTTCACCTTGAAGTCCTTCTTCTGTTTATCAATAAAACGTCCGTAAATGCCCGTTACTGCAGCACTGTCCACCTGGAAAGAATAACTTTCGCCAGGCTTCCAATCTGCATAGACATTGAATACCCTGATTTCCAGGCTATCGTGTTGCATCTCAAAAGGAACGTCTTGCCACAAGGTATCTACCTTCTGCATCAAGTGAAGCCCTGCGGAATCTAAACTTGCTATAGGCTCTGGGAAAGTGAGGGTGAGATAATCATAAACATCCATGCTGGCAGGTGCATAAATATCTAATGACAAAAATTCTATCTTTGGTTGCACATTGAGAGTGTCGCCACGTTCACGACGTCGCTTCTCCTCTTTATCTTTCTCTTCTTTCTCTTTTTGTAGTTCTTTCTCACTCTTAGGCTTTTCCTTAGAAGCCAAGCGAAGAGTGTCGGTACGAGGCACCAGTTCCTTCAGCGAATCAGTATATAGATAAGACACCTCCATTTCCAAAGTATCGAGTTTATAAATGAGTGAATCCTTGATCCAATATTTGAGGGTGTCAATGCGATCTGTCAATCGTTCGATGACAAAAGCATCCATTTCATCGAAGTTAATGCCTCGGATGGTAGGGAAAGTATCTGCTGGTGCAGTAAAGTAAAGTGTGAAATCTTTTTTAGTGGTGCGCTCCGACTTCGCTAATCGTTGGTCTTTCTTATTGTTCACAAATGCCTTCAACATAAGTTTGTCAGGCAGATAATGTGTATATTGACGCTCCACGATGGTGTCAATCACCAAAGAGACAATCCATGTGGTGTCTTGGCGCATACGCAGTTCAAAGGTTGGTATTACCAAAGAATCGTCAAACGCCACCATCTCAGTAGGTTGAGAATAAAAATAATTTTGGTCAGTTTCCTGCAAAGCAAAAATATGATACTCACCAGGAGCCACACCCTTAATGGTAAACCGACCTCGGCTATCGGTACGTCCTACACGGTCAAAAGGCTTAGAAGTGAAAGCCGAATCCGCCAAATCTGCATGTAAGCCTACCGCCATTCCTTTAATAGGCTCAAGATTCATGGCATTAAGTACAGTACCTGCCACTTCCATAGTATCAAGACGCTCACCAGTAGAGAAGGTGTAAACGAAATTCTCCAACGGATTACCCTCGTTATTGTCCTGGATAGCATCACCAAAATCGATGGTATAAGTAGTGTTGGGGATGAGGGTATCTTGTAAATCAATCAACACTTTCTTGCCATTCGCACGCACATTGGCTTGTTGCACTTGCGGGGGTGAGATGACAACCTTCTCTTGTGGCTTATCTAACTTGATGTATTCATCAAACTCAATGGAAATGCGGGTTCGTGAAGAGTTCAACTCATTAGGAGCAGGTGTCCCTTTCAAAAACTTTGGAGGCGTTTCATCATAGTCACCACCTCCGAGTGTTCCCACACTGGCACATGAATAAAGAAACGCCGTAACTACCACTAATGGCAAGGCGCTACGCTTCAACAAACGGGTTGCATATTTGAAGTTAAAATAGAACATGATGCAAAAATAAAGGTTCTTGCTGAATTATTGTTCCATCTGGAGCAAAAAATGCCCTAAAAGGTGGAAAAATAAGTAAAATAAGATTAAAGTCATTGTATTGAACAATAAAATAAGTACCTTTGCAACTTAATTAATTGCGGAATTATGCCATGTTCCCAACAGCAAATAATTAAAATAATAACAAAACAATATATTAATTTATGAAGTGTAGATTGATCCTTTTAGCTGCAAGTTATATAGCTTTGCTGAGCAGCTGTGGTGGAGGTAGTTCCCAAGCGGGTGGCAATGCACCAAAAATTACGGTGATGACATTGAACACCACCACCTCTCACCTGACTAACTCTTACCCTGCTACCATTAAAGGAAAGCAAGATGTTGACATCCGCCCTATGGTAAGCGGATTTATTACTCGTCTGCATGTAGACGAAGGTTCGTTTGTAAGACGTGGACAAGTGCTGTTCACTATTGACCAAACACAGTATATTGCTGCTGTGAACCAGGCCAAGGCTGCTGTAGAAAGCGCCAAAGCTACCGTAGCCACACAAGAACTGACATTTGAAAATCGCAAGCGACTGAACGCAAAGAACATTACCAGCGACTATGACCTGCAAATGACAGAAAACCAGTTGGCAAGTGCAAAAGCCGGCTTGGCACAAGCGGAGGCTGCATTGACCAATGCTCAGAAGAACCTGCAATATACTACAGTAACCAGTCCTACCGACGGTGTGGTAGGTCAGATCCCTTACCGTTTGGGTAGCTTGGTTAGTCCTTCATCGGCTCAGCCATTGACCACCGTGAGCGACCTGAGCAATATGTATGCTTACTTCAGTATGACAGAGCGTGAACTGCTACAAATGACTGAGAGCAACGGTGCGGAAGACATTCTTAAGAGTTTCCCTGAGGTACGCCTACAACTTATTGACGGTTCTATCTACAGCGAGACTGGTCATGTGGAAACCATCAGCGGTGATATTGACATGACTACCGGTTCTGTAAACCTGCGTGCCCTCTTCCCTAACCCAAAGAAGGTGCTGCGTCGTGGCTCAACCGTAAATGTGGTATTCCCCAATAATTTTGAGAACATCATTCTGGTGCCACAGAGCGCTACTTTCGAGGTGCAGGATAAGCGTTTCGTTTATGTTCTGCAGGATGACAACACTGTGAAAACCACAGAGATTACCTGTCATCCTGTGACTGACGGTAAGAACTTCGTAGTGTTAGCGGGCTTGAAGGCTGGTGACAAGATTGCCACCGAAGGCATCATGACACTGCGTGATGGCGCTGCTATCCAGCCAATCACTTCTGCTGAGAAAGAGGAAATTTACCAACAAAATCTGAAAGACCAGAAAGAAGGTAACTTGCAGAGCGCAATGCAATAATAATGGATAATGGATAATGAAAAATGGATAATTGCATCAACGCAATTTTAAATTAATTATCAATCCTCAATTATTAACTAACATATGAATTTAGATAGATTTATAAATAGGCCGGTACTCAGTACGGTGATCTCTATCCTGATTGTGATATTGGGTTTTATCGGGTTGTCACAGCTACCTATTACCCAGTATCCTAACATCGCACCACCTACCATCATGGTATATACCAACTACCCTGGTGCTAACGCCCAGACGGTATTGAATGCTGTGGTAGCTCCGCTGGAGAACCAAATCAATGGTGTGGAGAACATGATGTACATGAGTTCATCTGCTTCCAACAGCGGTACGGCACAGATTACTATTACCTTCAAGCAGGGTACTGACCCTGATATGGCAGCTATTCACGTGCAGAACCGTGTGTCTATGGCTCAGGGATTGATGCCTGCTGAAGTAACTCGCGTGGGTATTATGACCATGAAGCGACAGACTTCTATGTTGCTGATTTTCTCACTCTACGACGAGAGCGATACCCATACTACAGAGTTTATTGAAAACTATGCATCTATCAACCTTTTGCCAGAAATACAGCGTATCAAGGGTGTAGGTGATACCCAGGTGATGGGTGTAGAATATGCTATGCGTATATGGCTGAAGCCAGAAATCATGGCACAATATGGTTTGATGCCAAGTGACGTTTCCAACGCTTTGGCTGAACAGAATGTGGAGGCTGCTCCTGGTCAGTTTGGTGTTCAAGGTAACCAAACCTACCAATACACTATTCGCTACAAGGGTCGTTTACAGACTCCAGAAGAGTTTGAGGACATTGTATTGAAATCAATGGATGATGGTAGTTTGCTTCGCATCAAAGATGTGGCTCGCGTGGAAATGGGTCGTACCACCTATTCATTTTTCAACCGTGTGAATGGTCATAAGGCTGTGACTGCTATCGCGATGCAGCTGCCTGGTTCAAACGCAACCGAAGCAGTGCAGGGCATTGAAGAAGCATTGAAAGAACATGAAGATCGCCTTCCCGCTGGTTTAAAGATAAATGTTGCTCAGAGTGTGAATGAATTCTTGTTCGCCTCTATATATGAGGTAATCAAGACCTTGATTGAGGCATTCATCCTGGTGTTCATCGTGGTGTATATTTTCTTGCAGGACTTCCGTTCTACACTGATTCCAGCCATTGCCATCCCCGTAGCATTGATTGGTACCTTCTTCCTCTTGTATATCATCGGCTTCAGCTTGAACCTGCTGACACTTTCGGCATTGGTGCTCGCTATCGCGATTGTGGTCGACGATGCGATTGTGGTGGTGGAAGGTGTTCACGCCAAGCTTGATCAAGGTTATACTTCTGCCAAGCAAGCAAGTATCGATGCCATGCGCGAGTTGGCAAGTGCCATCGTATCCATTACCTTAGTCATGATGTCTGTGTTCATCCCTGTGAGTTTCATGACAGGTACGGCAGGTGCCTTTTATCAGCAGTTTGGTTTGACCATGGCCATCGCCATCGGTTTCTCAGCTATCAACGCATTGACGCTGAGTCCTGCACTTTGCGCCATCTTCCTGAAACCTCATACCCAGAAAGAAGGTGAGGAAGAGAAAGAACCTAGCAGAGTGGAGAAGTTCCATCGTGGTTTTAACCGTTGGTATGAAAAGATCTTGGAAAAATACAAGAAGCATGTGGCCTACTTCATTGAGCACAAGAAACTCTCATGGGGTATCGTAGCAGCTTCTATCATCGCTTTGATACTATTGATGCAAACCACCCCATCTGGTATGGTGCCTAATGAAGATACCGGTACACTGATGGGTACGGTAACCCTACCTGCAGGTACCTCGCAGGAACGTTCTATTGAGATTATGCTACGTGTGGATAGCCTCATTGCAGCAGAACCAGCTGTGCAGAGCCGTACCATGATCTCAGGTTTCAGTTTTACTGGTGGTAGTGGACCTTCGTATGGTTCATTCATCATCAAATTAAAGGACTTCGAGGATCGTGGCCTGATGGAGAACTCTCAGATTGTGTTCATTACTTTATATATGCGTGCGCAGAAGATTATCCCAGAGGCACAGGTGCTGTTCTTCCAACCACCTATGATTCAGGGTTATTCTATGTCAAGCGATATCCAGCTTTACATGCAGGACAAGACAGGCGGTTCTTTGGATAATTTCTTCCAGGTAGTAAACGATTACGATGCAGCTTTGGAAGCGCGTCCTGAAATCAACTCAGCACGTACTTCTTTCAGTCCAAGTTTTCCACAGTATGAGATGGACATCGACGCTGCTGCTTGTAAGCGTGCTGGCGTAAGCCCTGCTACCATTCTGAGTGCTATGCAGGGTTACTATGGTGGTCTGTACGCTTCCAACTTCAACCGATTCGGTCGTATGTACCGTGTAATGGTGCAAGCAGATCCCGAGGCAACAAAAGATTTGGAGACTTTAAAAAACATTAAGGTCAAGAACAA
>JAEEOD010000032.1 GCA_016284115.1 Bacteroidaceae bacterium | reverse complement strand
AAGGCCTACTCGACATCTTAGAGGAATGTAACTCTCTTCAATTGAGAACTTTGCTACAGAGCAACCTACTAACAATGACACCAGAACTGGCAGACAAGTTCAAACAACTGAACATTTTCAATGTCCAAGTATCGCTATACTCCACCGATGAGAAGATCCATGACAGTATCACCATGCGAAAAGGCTCTTGGTCGAGAACCAAACAAAATCTGGAACTTTTAGTAAGTAAGGGTGTCCATGTGCTTGTCTCATGCCCAATCATGAAGCAGAACCTGAGCACAGCAAAATCGCTTCGGGAATATGCCGATAAGCTTGGTGTCGATTTATATTTTGACTATGTGATGATGGCACAATGCGACGGAAGTACAGAGAATCTCGACTACAGACTAAGCCGCGAGGAGATGCGTCAGATGATTCAATTTATGATAGACACACGCCCTGAATATATTGAGGCAATCAGGGAGTCAAAATCGCTGGAAGAGGCGTTGTCTAAGAGGTTTGCCAGAAGGAGAATGGTATGCAGCATTCTGTCATCGGGTTTATGTATTGACTGTGACGGCACGGCATACCCATGTCCAGGGTGGAATGGGATGGAACTTGGTAACATCAAGAGGACGTCTCTCGCTGAGATATGGTATGATAGCCCAAAAACCTTGGACCTGAGACAAGTTAAATCGGATGATTTTCAACAATGTGAGCACTGCCAACTGCAAAACTTCTGTGATATGTGTGCAGTATATAATTATAATGAAACAGGTGATATGTTCAACATTTGCAAGAGCTTCTGTGACTGCGCTCGAATAATGAAAGAATGTGTGACGGAAAGTTATCTGGCAGCGAACAAGCGAATTTAATAAAAACAACAACATTATGGATAATACTTTTCTAAATGAACTGTTAGATACCATTGGCGTGTCAGGATTCGAATCGGAAGTTTGTCAAGCTTTTGCTGATTACGTTAGGAAACACGTGGATAACGTAGAAACTGACACCATGGGGAATACAATTGCAATAAGGAAAGGGAACAACCCAAACTCCCCAACTATTATGATTGAAGCCCATGCAGATGAAATCGGCTTCCAGGTACTGCATATTGGAGAGTCTGGCTATATATATATACGTCGCAATGGTGGCATAGACGAGCAGTGCCTACCTGGGTCACAGGTGGTAATCCAAACTCTGGATGGCGAACGCATTTATGGAGTAATAGGCAAGAAACCAATTCATCTGCAAAAGACTGAAGAAAGGAAAAGTACTGTAGAGATATATCATGTATGGGTGGATACAGGTCTACCGGCTGATGAGGTGAGAAGACGCATTACTATTGCCTCGCCTGTTGCTTTCGCCCCTAACATGATAAGGCTGGGCGAACATCGTATTGCAAGCAGAGCTCTCGACAACAGACTTGGCCTATTTGTCGTGTCGCAAGTCATTAAGCACTTAGCCAATCAGCATCATCAATCAGATATTTACGGGGTGGCAACAGTGCAAGAAGAAGTGGGAAGCAGAGGGGCTGTAACTGTAGGGTATAACATCAATTCCGACATAGCGATTACTATAGACCTTGATTTTGCCACAGATGTTCCAGATTGTCCACCAAGCCGGTACGGAATGGTATCTTTGGGGGGTGGAGTTGTTATTCCAAGAAATGCAGACTGTAACCTATCATTGAGTCTTCAGATGGAGGAAATAGCTAAAAAGAATAACATTCCATACCAACTATCTGCTCGCCCTCATGCTACTGGGGGTACAAATACATCTCGCCTACAACTCAGCCGCAAAGGCATCAAGACACTCTCATTAGGAATTCCTTGTCGCTATATGCACACACCTGTCGAAGTGTGCGACCTCAGAGACGTTTCTTCTGCCATTAATCTATTAGTTGATTTCTGCTCTAATACAGGCATTATGAAGGAAGAATAAATGATACAAATTGATGTAATTAAGAAAGCGTTGACATTGAAAAGAATAGAAATGATTGACAAGTTTCTTCTACAGACAAACGAAACCATTTGGGACTTTCTTCATACGATAGGAAATTGCAAAGACGTTTTTTCCTTCTACTCCTTTTTAGAAGTGGAAGAATTCACTTTGTTCTTTTATTCCACACATACCTAAAATCCGCAACTAATAGTGATGCTAGCTAATTATGCAGTTCGCTTCTCCATCAGACGGTAGTCTGCCAGTACAGGCATAATTATGCATGGGTCATGCCCAGTTTCCCCTTACCCCGTCAGGCATTACAGGGACTTTATGCTGCCGTTAACCCGCGAATTCGGTTTCTTAGCCGTCAGTGAATGCAAAAGGTTTCTGATATGATTTGTTGTCCGTGTAGATATTCAGCTGATAGAGACTTGCCGTTCTTATCCACTTGGCTGGCAC
>JAEEOD010000362.1 GCA_016284115.1 Bacteroidaceae bacterium | reverse complement strand
AAAGAACTTGAGCAGGAATATCGAAAGCTATTAAGCTATACTGATGATGAAATCAATCTTTCAGAGAAGCAAAAGTCAAGTATTATTCAGGCACTGTACGATTGTAAAGTTTTAGATCCAGCTTGTGGTTCAGGTGCCTTCCCAGTAGGCGCCCTTCAACAAATGGTGCACATTCTTTCCGAGTTAGACCCTTCGAATTCTAAATGGGAAGATATTGTGTTGGAAAGGGCTGTCGCTGAAAGCGAGGATGAGAATAGAGCTGTCTCTGACGAAGATATTGAGGAGCGTAGAAAGGATATTGAACGTAGCTTCAATGAAAGCTTGAATTATCCAGACTATGCCCGTAAATTGTATCTTATAGAGAATTGTATATATGGTATTGATATTCAGCCAATTGCAATACAAATCTCCAAATTACGCTTTTTCATCTCTTTGGTCGTTGATCAAAAAACGACTAAGAATCCGGTAGAGAATTTTGGTATAAGGCCTCTTCCGAACCTGGAAGCTAAATTTGTTGTAGCGAATACTTTAGTTCCTTTAATGAGAGGCTCGGCAACGCTATTCGACCGCAATGATATATCTGAACTTGAGAAATCATTGGTCTTGGCCAAGCATAAGATTTTCAATGCAAAAACGCCTAAGACGAAGAGGAAGTATAAAGATATTGTCAAGCAATTAAGGGAAGAAATTGCCGATAAAATGCTTCAAAATGGGGTGGTCGGCAATCAGGGAGCTCTTCAGCTTACTAGCTGGGATATGTTTGATCAGAATACTTCATCTCCTTTCTTTGATGCTGAATGGATGTTTGGTATATCCGGAGGCTTTGACATCGTGATAGGGAACCCGCCTTATCTGGTTATTCAAAAGAGTCAGTATCCCGCTTACGAATGGAATACAGATTTGTATAAATTATTCTTTGAGAGAGGACTGAAAGTCTTCGTGAAAAAGGAAGGAGTACTGTGTTTTATTTCTCCCAAGTTTTACTTGCTGAACAAGGATGACAAGTCTATGCGTGAGTACTTCCTAAATAACGTGAATATTACATCGCTGGCTCTTTGTAATCCCTTTGAAGCAGTAACAGAGAACGTAATCACAACAATAGTGATTCAAAAGCCCACGTCTAAGTTTATTCCGTGCTTTGAGTATTCGGACGATGCTAAGTGCTTTGTGAGAATTGAAGACCTTGATAGAGAGTATTGTTTCTCAAACGAGCAGACTGAAATGATAGTCGGTCTTAATCCTCGTGTTATAACTCTACTTGATAAAATGAAGGGAAATAATCCAATGTTGAAAGACGTTAGTGTTTCTAAGCGAGGGGCAGAAGTTGGTAAAAAGTTCCTTCGGAGTCAATCATCTGGCATGAAATCTTTGATTGGCATGGATATGAAGAAATATCAGATATCTTGGAGTGAAACATATTTGCCTTATTCACACAAAGAATACTCCAGGTTGTCCAGGTTCTTCAATCAGCAATTGATATATCTCCGTCGTGTGGATAGTTGTCTGGAAGCGACAATTAGCGATGAAGTTTATGCTTTTAACAAGAACGTATACGGTATTTATATCACAGATTCTAATCGCTATAGCATAAAATATATTTTGGCTCTACTCAACTCATCGGCCGTTGATTATTATTACAAGAATCGGTTTTCTACGAAGAAAACTGATGCTTTCCCTGAGATTCAAACATATCTTTATGAGCAACTTCCTTTACCAGTAGTTAGAAAAGAACTTCGCCAAGAAATCGAATCCCTTGTTGATGAGGTAATTGAGAAGAAAAAGAAATCGGATTATACTCAGGTGCTAGAAGCCAAAATTGACGAGAAGGTTTTTGAGGCTTTTGGATTGGAGAAGAGTGATATTGAACTTATTTTGAATTCTTAGTACAATGTTGATACGGAGTACAGAGAAAGAGCATGATTTTACTAATCGGCTCTTTGAGCGGTTAAAACTGTTCTCAATACAGGGGCTAACAATGTCAGCAGACAAACATTGGACGGCTGGAGTTGAAGCAATTCAATACGACGATAATGAAACAGTACAGCTTGAAAGAATCTTCCCAATTGTTCAAGTAAAGGCTAAGTATTATCTATCTAAAACTTTAGGCATTCCATTCTATTATGTGATTTGGCAAAAGGGTGTATTCAAGGTCTTTAATATTTGGTTTGATGATCAAGGCCGTTTCTGTTCAAGTCAAGAACATGAGTTCGACGAATACGGTTATGTCAGTTGGTGGAGTACATTGAAAGGACTGCCTCAACCTAAGCCATTGTTAGAAAAAGCATCAATCAGGGTCCAACGTTCAGTATTTGACATCGCACTTGAAAAGCATGATATGGCCTGGGGTGGTAACATCGATGGCTATATGTTTAAACATAAGCAGTTTGCCTGTATTGTTGAGAACATTTATACATACAAGCATCCTTTAGAATCTGAGCGCGGTGAACCCTCGTTTTATTTCTTTAAGCAAGGCCCTAATTACAATACCTGGTTCCCTACAGTAACATTGGCACATCAGTTAGGGATTCCTCTCTTTCTATTTACAATTAATGGTAATACAAATGATGACAGAATCGGTTTTACTGTAAT
>JAEEOD010000361.1 GCA_016284115.1 Bacteroidaceae bacterium | reverse complement strand
AAAACGGGAAAAAAGCTCTCTCACATGAAAATATTCCTCCAAAAGGAGTGATTTTCTCAGATTTCATTTGTACCTTTGCCACGTCATTGATGATTTTGCTTGTTGTTAAACGCATCACTAAGGTAAGTGAAAAATCTGACATGCCAACTCCTGAGCCGCTCGGCTTTGCCGCTTGACACAGCAAGAACTTTTTGTTGCTCAGGAACTTATAAACAAAGTTAAACTAAAGTGCTGCGGAATTTAGGATAATAACGGCGGAACCCGAAAAGCCAGAAAAGAGTAGGGGTAATTTTAAATTCTATATTAATATGGTACAGAATGAAAGCATTTATGCTGAGCTTGATGCTCGCCTTGATGTGAGCGAAGCACGTGCAGAATGGTGTGACCATTGCAATGAAGGTCATCCCGCTCCTCTGGACTAATCAAATGTAGGGTTCATCGCTATGACTAATATTCGTAATCTCTATATCACATTTAAAGTTACGCTGAAGTGTAATCTTGCATGCAAATACTGCTACGGAAGAGAAAACAACTCTATCGGCGCAGAGATGTCAGATGCGGAAATACGAAGCGGTCTTCAATTTGCATATAGATATGCCTTGGCAGTTGGTGCCAAAAGTCTTATGATTTGTTGGCATGGCGGTGAACCCTTGTTGTTATCCAAAAAACTTCCTGGGATCATCGAATACGCAAACCAACTTTTTAAAGATCAAGACATTGTTGTTAGTCATAATGCTCAGACCAATGCAACGTTGCTGACTCCCCAGACATACCCTCTCATTCGCAAGTACTTCAACAGCTACATTGGTGTGAGTCTGGATTTGTACAGTTCATACCGTACTTTTAGGTCAGGTAAAAATTCCACGCCAATTGCTATTGACAATATAGATAAAGCGATAGCCGCTGGAATCAGATGCGGTGCCATCAATCTCATTACCAAAGACAACATAGAACATATACCAGAAATATATGGTTTCTACAAACAGCGGAAAATGAACGTTAGGTTGGCAAGAGTATTTCCTATTTCAACGAAAGATACACTAGATTCTCCCATGTATGTTAGTGACGAGGAGTATGCTCAGGCCATGATACAGTTTTTTGACCTGTGGGCTAACGATCAAGATGCAGCTAATAATACGGATATAGTGAAACTCGTAGCCGACCTGCTGCTGGGAACACCATCTATTTGTCTCCGTGAAAAAGCTTGTCATCAACGCTATCTTGCATTCAGTCCAGGCGGAGACATCTATACGTGTGCTGAATTTGATATTCCCGAAGCCGCCATAGGGAATTTCTTCAGTGACGACCCAGAACAGTTTGCTATCTCTGATGTGCGAGAGCGCATTGCCGCCCAAGCACCAATTCCTGAAAAATGTAACGCTTGTCGTTATCTCATCACGTGCTATGGAGGTTGTTTTCGTGAACGTTTCATGTTGGGTTACCCCTATCGATGCCGCAGCAACATGATATACTGGGATCACATCGTCAAATGGTTAGAAAGCAAGGGGGCGCACCTTTATATGCTGAGGAATAAGAGCAATGAAGAAAAACGACTTGCCATCAACAAAATCTTCCACAGTTCATCATGAAGAGCATTCTCTTTGTCATACCATGGTCTGGGTTCTATATAGGGACTAATTACTCTTTTGCAGAGGCTCCGGAAAGGGCTCCGGAGGGTGTTGTGGGCTTAGCCACTTACTTACAGGTGAAAGGTGCTTCTGTAAAGATTGCTGATATGCAGCGTATGTTACGAGGCAATGAGGGTAACACGAAAAAAACGCTGAATGACCTTTGGGCTATATGTGATGATTTCCAGCCGGACATCATCGGTTTCTCTTTTTTTACTGCACGTTTTGAGTATGTCCGAGACATCTTCGTCGCTTTATGCAAAACATACGACAGCCATCAAAGACAAAAACCTCTGATTATAGCTGGCGGTATACATCCAACCTTGTTGCCCAATTTAACTTTTGAGTATATACCATTTGATGCTCTTATCATCGGTGAGGGAGAATATCCACTGCTACAATTATTGCGAGGAGTACCTTACAGAACTATAAAGGGTGTTTTTCTACCTAACGACACACATGTTATACAAGCAGATGCTGTTACTGATCTCGATGAATTACCCATCCCTGACTGGAGTCTGATTGACAAGGATTTCTACTCACAACCTTCCCACCAAATTTCGAATACCCAACTGCATCGAGTAATGCCTATTACCTTTGGACGCGGTTGCATGTATCGCTGTAATTTCTGCGCTCACAGCTGTTTTCTTTTTGCACGCCATCATTCTGCCGATTATTTCATTTGTAAGATGAACAGCGTAGCCCAGCAATGTGGAGTTGACACGTTTGTTATCCAAGATAGTTCCATCGGCAATTTCAGAACGGTGTGGGAAGAAGTTTGTCATAAGCTTATAGATGCAGGTACGCCCTACCAATGGTGGGCAAATCTAAGAGCCAATCAAGCTGATGCACATTTTCTTCAACTGATGAAAGAGGCAGGCTGCATCAAACTTTTCTTTGGATTCGAATCGGGCAGTCAGCGCATTTTGCAACGCATGAACAAGCGAATAACTGTGGAGCAATGTAGAGAAGCTGCTCGGATATGCCATGAAATAGGCCTTCCTTTCTACACCAGCTACATAGTAAACTATTTCGACGAAGAAGAAAGCGACTTAAAACTAACAGAACAGCTAATTCTTGAAACACGCCCCACATCGCTGGCAATCAATCGGTTTTCTCCAATTCCCGGTTCTGAAGACTATGACCGATACGAATCTATTATCTCTCCATACATCAAAACAATACACGACTGGACAACTATAGGTATGCTCATCTCTCCTATACGCTTTGGGAAAATGTCAGAGGAAAGGTTTGATTATTGGTTTCAGCATTTACGCGAAATGAAAAAATACATCAATTCACATGAAAATACTCGCTGAATTTACCCCAAAAACAGAAGTACCGCAGCAAGATGCTACGCTGAAATGGTCGGTATGGAATGACATCATTCCTGTAAACACATTCTATGGCGTGGTGTTTAACACTGTTAGCAGAAATGCTGTTTTAGTTCAGCGAGAATATTTCCAAAAAGCTGTTGAAGACTTGCCAGAACAAGAACAGGTCCTTCTTTACCAATTAGGTATTCTGGTAGATGCTTCACGCGATGAGAGAGCCGAGCAGATAAGTCGTTTTACCGAGGGAAAGGAAGATCTTTCCTATTTGGACTTGACCATTTTGGTTACACATAACTGCAATATGCATTGTACCTATTGCTTCGAAGGCAGTAAAGAGAAAGTGGTCATGAGCAGCCATACGATGAGTGCCATTATCCGACTATTAGAACGTCATTCTGGAGTGTGTCGAAAACTACGTGTAACGTGGTTTGGTGGTGAACCCTTGTTGGCTTTTGCTCAGATAAGACAATTATCACAGAAAATCATCCAGTTGTGCAAAGCACGTGGCATTGACTACATAGCAGATATTACGACAAACGGGCTTGCCCTCACACCTGATAGGTGTAAGGAACTGATTGAAGAGTGTAAAGTAAGACGGTATATTATTACCATTGACGGTCCAGCATACATCCACGATCGCAGGCGTCCTCTGAAATCAGGACTTCCCACATTCGAAAAAATATGGGGTAACATCAATACACTTGTTGATCAAGGAGCTTGGGTGACCATAAGAATGACCATCGACCGCGAGAATCGCCCCTATGTCCCGGACTTTCTGCAAATGCTGGCAAAGAGCCCTCTGAAGGGCAAGATTGGGCTTTCGTTTTGCAGGACTATAGATTTCAACTTTACCCCCGACTCGATAAAAAACAAACTATATAGCGAAGAAGAATGGGGCAAAGAAGAGTGGGAACTTATTCAGAAGGCTCACGACTTAGACTTATGGACTTACAGTTTTCCTCATGCTGCTCCCAGAGGTGGATGTTTGAGACGTGGTGACATAACAATTGCAGCTACAGGTATTATATATAAATGTCTGGATACAGTAGGCGATGAGCGCTGGGTGTGCAGTCATATTGACGAAATCGACAAAGCTCCAATGCCTGCCTGGTATCAACAATGGTTAAACTGGAATCCTATGAAGGACGACAGATGCAGCAATTGTGTCCTGCAACCATTGTGTAATGGAGGCTGTCCACATAATGCATTATACCGAGACAAGAAACATGGGACAAACCTGCAATGTCCAGACTGGCGAGCCAATTACAGAAATCAAATTGTAGCAATTGCTAAAACGTATTTATCAGACTATAGTTTAATATAATAAAATAAGCAGTTATGTTAAAAGTATATTTTTGGGTAGAGGTGGCCACTCAACTAAGTGGATATGAATCTTCAGTAAATGCTGCAACCGCAGCAGAGCTTATAGAAAAAATTCCTATGAGCACATATGATGGTTATGGTATTGATCCCTTTAGTTATTGTCTTAAAAAAGAAGGAAAAGTCATTTGTGAAGGGACGTATGATACTATTGTGGAAAAATTGAAAAGAATGGAATAGTACAAGAAAAATCGTATGGTGAAAAAAATATATAAGGCAGACTCTCCGGAGAATACTGTTCGCAAAATCAGAGAGAAGATTGGACAGTTGGGTATTCCTGTCCGTGAAATACCTCTTGGCGATGGGAAAATGTTTTTTTCATGTCGCATTACCATCACCAACGATGATGACAGTTCTATCGGAACCAACGGAAAGGGTATGGACGAAATGTTTGCCCGTGCAAGCGGATATGCTGAGTTTATGGAGAGACTTCAAAACAGAGTCATTGTCTATCCCAATCCTGCAAGCATAAATTCGCCATGTCGATTCTTTCCTGAAGAAAGAGACTATTGCTGGACGCATGATGAAGCTGTGGCAAACATAAAGAAGTTCGCGCCAAGAGTATTTCCATCAGATGCCGGACTAAATGCACATAGGGTTGAAGGTAAGGCGTTACCTTTCTACCATGTAAATTCTGGAGAAACAATAGAGTTCCCATATTCTTTGATTCGTTGGACTAATGGTTCCAATGGTATGTGTGCAGGAAACATCAGGGAAGAGGCCCTAATTCAAGGGTTTAACGAAATTTTTGAGCGATATTGCATCCAAGAAATGTATATTCGTAAAATAACGCCACCTGACATTCCTTTGTCTGAGTTTGAAGGTACAGAAATCTTAAGAAGACTTGAATATGTTCGCGATGTCTATGGCATGGACTTTCGTGTAAAGGACATTTCGCTTGGGGAAGGTTTTCCTGTGATTGCTTTGCTGCTTTATAATAAGGATAAGACAAAGTACATTGTCCATCTTGGAGCTGACCTTAACGCACGTGTGGCTCTCGAACGCTGTTTTACAGAAATATTCCAAGGCTATACAGCAGAGACACTGCGCTTTGAAAATGATGTAAACGACTGTGAGAAATTGGACCTTTTCAATGAGTTCAAACGAAGTCTCATGCATGGAAGAGGTCGCCAATATGAATCTTTCTTCAACGACAAACCTTCCTATCCGTTTTGCGGACATACTACTATCCCAGAAGGAAAGGATTTCCGGGAAGATTTACACAACATTTGTCAATGGATTATGAATAAGGGATTCGATATATACATCAGAGATAATTCGTTCCTTGGATTCCCCACTCTGCACATTGTTGTTCCCGGTCTTTCTGAAATTGATTCCAGATTTTGCGACCTTAATCGAAGAGTGGACCATATGCAATTAACAGAGAACCGATTCAATCCGCTATTCAGATTGAAAGAACTTGACGATAAGGAATGTGAAGAAACTATAGCCTACTTGGAACAATTGCGTGACGAAGGAATCAGTCTTTTTACACGCAACAACAATCCGAAGAATTATGTGAATCGTAATTTGCTTCTTATGATTCTATACATGAGAATTTCCAAAAAGAAGAATGCGTTACAGCATCTTTTACAATATGAAAAGATTTGTCAGCAGACGGGCCGGAAGCTACAGGACTACTATTATGACATTATAAAGCTTTTGAAAGGAGAGCCAATCAACATGGATTCACAACATGCAAGAATTGCGTATGCATTTGTTTCCCATCCTGAAAGAGCTCTTCACGCCATCACCACACCCGATTGTTTTGATTGTGAGCATTGTGAATTGAAAGAAGGATGCCGATACCCATTACTAAGCCAACTTGAAGATGTTATCCAAAAGGCAATGGCAGAAAAGATAATAGATCAGAATACACTAAAAGAAATCTTCTGATGAAACAATCACAAGAACCGCAGATAGAGAATCTACAGATAGAACTGACGAACAGCTGCAATGAACGCTGTGTTCACTGCTATCTGCCAAACAAGGTGAAAGACAGCAACCAATCGCTGGAACCAAAAGAGGTGGTAAATCTCTTGCACCAGTTTTACGAAATGGGAGGGAAGAAGGTTGTCTTCTCTGGTGGTGAAGTACTGCTCTATAAAGGCCTACTCGACATCTTAGATGAATGTAACTCTCTCCAATTGAGAACTTTGTTGCAGAGCAACCTACTAACAATGACACCAGAACTGGCTGAGAAATTCAAGCAACTGAACATTTTCAATGTCCAGGTATCGCTATACTCCACCGATGAGCAAATTCATGACAGTATCACCAAGCGAAAAGGCTCTTGGTCGAAAACCAAACAAAATCTGGAACTATTGGTAAGTAAGGGCGTCCACGTGCTTATCTCATGACCCATCATGAAGCAGAACCTGAGCACTGCAAAATCGCTTCGGGAATATGCCGATAAGCTAGGTGTCGATTTATATTTTGATTATGTGATGATGGCACAATGTGACGGAAGTACAGAGAATCTCGACTACAGACTAAGCCGCGAGGAGATGCGCCAGATGATTCAATTTATGATAAACACACGCCCTGATTATGTTGGGGCAATCAGGGAGTCAAAGTCGCTGGAAGAGGTGCTGTCAAAGAAGTTTGCAAGAAGAAGAATGGTATGCAGTATTCTGTCGTCGGGTTTATGTATTGATTGTGACGGCACAGCATACCCATGTCCAGGTTGGAATGGAATGAAACTTGGTAACATCAAGAAGACATCTCTCGCTGAGATATGGTATGACAGTCCGAAAACCCAGGGACTAAGGCATGTAAAATCGGAAGATTTCCGGCAATGTGACCAATGCCAACTACAGAACTTCTGCGATATGTGTGCCGTATATAATTATAATGAGACAGGCGATATGTTCAACATATGCAAGAGTTTCTGCGACTGCGCCCGCATGATGAAAGAATGTGTAACGGAAAGTTATCTGTCGGCTGAAAAGCAATCTCAACAATAACAACATAAAATATGGATAATACTTTTTTGGGTGAACTGATAAACACCATCGGCGTGTCTGGTTTTGAGTCGGAAGTGTGCCAGACGTTTGCAGACTA
>JAEEOD010000360.1 GCA_016284115.1 Bacteroidaceae bacterium | reverse complement strand
TGAACTGCTGGAAGATAGGTGCAGAGATGGCCACCTCGCCAGTGGCCTGTGTATACTTATAGTACAGCACACCAAGTGCCACAACGATGATGGCAGCAGAGATGCCCTTACCCTTTGAAGTCTTGCTCTGGAAAAGTGAGAAACCAGCATAGACGATAAAGATGATCATTACCAAGTTTATCACATCGAACGGCATGGTATCAGCACCCGTAGCCGACTTAGCCGTAAACTCGTCTGCGAAGTAAGTCAGCGACAATCCGTTCTGGTGGAAAGCCATCCAGAAGAAGATTACCACGGCAAATACCAGACAAAGGCAGATGATGCGCTCTTTTGTCTCAGCCTTGCTCATCTCCTCCACAGGAGCTTCTGCCACAGTATCTTTCTTCTTGACCGAAAGAACCTGACGGAATGTAGGCTTACCTAAATAATATATAAGGATAGAAACGATAACAGAGACGCAGGCCACTGCAAAGGCAAAGTGGTAAGAGTCTGCCTTGGTATAACCCAAGCTGTTCTGTGCCCATTCCATAATCTTGATGGCAGCCGTTGGTGCAAAAAGGGCACCCACGTTGATAAGCATATAGAAAAGAGAGAAACCTGAGTCACGCTTGTCAGCAAACTGAGGATCGTTGTAAAGGTCGCCCACCATCACCTGCAGATTTCCCTTGAAGAGACCCGTACCGAAGCTGACCAGCAACAAGGCTGCACCCATTGCAGCGATAGCTACGGTGCCACCGCCCAAGGGAACGGACAACAGCAGATAACCCAGGAACATAATCAGGATGCCTATAACAACCATCTTGCTGTAGCCCCATCGGTCAGCAGCCATACCTCCCACCAAAGGCAGGAAATAAACCAATGTTAAAAACCACGTATAAATCTCGGATGCGGTGCCGGCTGCAAAGCCGAAGTTCTCACCAAGGAACAAAGCAAAGACGGCCAGCATGGTATAGTAGCCGAATCGCTCTCCTGTGTTGGCAAAAGCCAGGTCCCAAAGCCCTTTAGGTTGACCTTCAAACATATTAAATATTGATTTATATTAATTATTTGACCGCAAAAGTATAAAAAAATGTTCAATGTTCAATGTTCAACGTTCAATTTCTTGTAATTTTGCACCACAAAAAGATTGAAAATGAAAGGATTAACACCAAGAATCATCGGTTGTTTAAAGAACTACAACCGCGAGACATTCATGAAAGACCTGATGGCAGGCCTTATAGTAGGTATTGTAGCTTTACCACTCGCTATTGCTTTCGGTATCGCATCAGGCGTAACCCCAGAAAAAGGTATCATCACAGCCATTGTGGCAGGTTTCATCATTTCCGTTTTAGGTGGAACAAAGGTACAGATTGGCGGTCCTACTGGTGCTTTTATCGTTATTATCTACGGAATTGTCAATAATCCCGAGTATGGCCTGCAAGGCTTGCTCATTGCCACCATGCTAGCCGGCGTGATACTCATTTGTTTGGGCGCCTTCCGTTTAGGAGCAGTTATCAAGTTTATCCCCTACCCTATCATCATCGGTTTTACAGCAGGTATTGCCGCTACCATCTTCACTACACAGATGGGCGATGTTTTTGGTCTCACCCAAGAAGCTGTAAGCAATACGGGAGAGGTGATTCGTATTCCTTTGAAGACACCTGGTGACTTCATTGGTAAATGGATCTGTTATTTCAAGAATTTCAGCACTTTCAATCTCTGGAACTTCTTGGTGGCTGTAGGTAGCTTACTTATCATCATTTTCTCACCCAAGGCAGTGAAACGCATTCCCGTCCTCAACAAGATTCCAGGCTCGCTCTATGGCATCCTCTTGGGTACCGCAGCCGTATTGGTGCTGAAGAATCAGTTTGGCATCACTGGCATAGACACCATTGGCGACCGTTTTCATATTCAGGCTCAGTTGCCCGAGATGGTGGTACCCACCATTACCTTCGAGCTTATCCAGACCCTGATGCCTGTTGCCTTCACCATTGCCATTCTGGGTGCTATCGAGAGTCTGCTCTCTGCAGCCGTGGCCGATGGCGTTATTTCCGACAAGCACGACTCCCACATGGAACTTATTGCTCAGGGCATTGCTAATATGGTCACCCCCATCTTTGGCGGTATCC
>JAEEOD010000359.1 GCA_016284115.1 Bacteroidaceae bacterium | reverse complement strand
GCAGGATTGGGCATGATAGCCGTCACTCGCTTACCCATACCACGCAAGAGTAGCGTCATTGCAGCTGTGCTTCCTATGGCATCCCCGTCAGGATTCTTATGACACAGGACAACCACATTGCGGGCTTCACCCAGCAACTGGCGCAGCAGATTGGCTTCTTCTCGTGATAATATTCTTTGCATCTTCTAATTAGTCTTTCCCAGAATAATGTTCACCAAGGCCGTTACGTCGGCAATGGTTATACCTCCATCCTCGTTCACATCAGTAGCCTCGTGGTTGTATAGAGGTTCTGGCCCGTTGTCCTTACCCAAAATGATGTTCACCAAAGCAGTCACGTCGGCAATAGTTATATCATTGTCCTTATTTACATCGCCAAGCAGAAAGGTTGAAGGACGCACAAGACTTACAACATAGTTATTAGCAGCAAACTCGTTAGTGGTGCCATAAGTAGTGAGCTTTCCATATATCACAACCTCATCACCCACTTGTATTTGGTCATTAGAAGTGAAGCTTGCTTGATTGAGATATAAGCCATTATAGACATAGAACTGATTAGTGGTAGTACCATCATCAGATATATAATATTGTGCTCTTGTCCACTGAGACACATCCAAAGACTTTATATTCGAAATTATACCCCTAACATAAACATAAGTAGTGGGAACTTTATTTTCTGCATACAAGGCAAGTACTTCTGCCACAGAGTATGGGCTTTCGAGTGTTCCATTTCCTTCTGGTGAGCTGTTGTCTGTAACAGTGACATTGCAGGTTGCTGTATAGTTTGTTCCATTTACAGTTATCTTTGCAGTGATGGTTGCACTACCTACCGCTTTACTTGTGACAATACCATTAGATACTGTGGCAACGCTTGTATTACTGCTCAACCATGTTACTGATGCGCCATTAGCATTCTGTGTTGTAGCATAGAGGGTCTTTGTTTCTCCAACCGTTAGCGATACTGCAATCTCGCTCAAAGTGATGCTGGGGGTAACGGGTGTAGATTCCGTCTTCTTGTAGAGTTGAATAGCTGCTTTATTGGAGTAACTGGAAGCCTGATAATAACGGAACAGAGTTGAACTTACGTTATATCTCAGTACAGACGTATTGCAGGTAATAAGCACACAACCATTTGAAGAATCATAAGATATTGTGTTTGTATATGAGTCTGTAGAGCCAAAATTAAGAACATTGCTACCACTTTTTCCACCAATGTAATTCCCATCCTTACCCTGAATAGAATAGCCTCCCGCCTTGGAGACAATAGTGAATTCGTTAGCAGCAACATCTGTGTTATTAGCAATAGTGCCTGACGAAATTGTTACACTAACGCCATTATTGGAATTCGCAATAGCACTTCCCTTAAGTATTTGGCCTGCCGTAGTTGAACTTTCATACACTATCAGATAAGTACCACTCCAATCAACAGGTGCAGAGGTAACCTTCACATAATCGCCCTCAATGGTTGTCCCGCCTGAGGTTACAGTAACATTACATGAAGCCGAGTAAGTAATTTCACTGACCTCAATGCTTGCGGTGATTGTTGTCGTACCTACTGCAACACCAGTAACCACACCATTAGATACTGTGGCAATATTTGTATCAGTGCTCGACCATGAAACTTGGGCTGTACCTGCGTTTTGGGGATAAGCTGTGAGTCGGAGTGAACTGCCAACCTGCAGGGTTGCAGAAGTTTGATTGAGCGAAATGCTGGGTGTTGCAGGTATGGAACCACCATAATATCGGTTATCATCCGAAGCTGTGGTAATAGATGTGTAGGGATTAAAAGCCACATCTACACTATCTCCCCATATGTATTCAGCAAGGTAGGGATAATCGACAAAGAGGTTTCGGTTGTTCTGTATGTTGTAAACAGCATCGTTGCGAGTTACCTCCAGCTCACTTACCGGGTCGCTCTTTATCCATTGCAGATAGAGAGTGTAGGCCCATTCCCTTAAAGTAGGCCATGTATTATTCTCCAACTGCTGCAGACCTTGTGTACCCGACCAAGTAAGATTCTGATAACAAGTAGCCATATACATATAGACTCTGGAGAAATCACCTTTGTATTGATCTCCAGGTTCCCAACACCACTGGTTTGGTTCTCCATTAATCGTAGATTTGCCTATTATATCATAACCTTCCTCTCCAGACTTTTCTTCATCCACATCCGTTACTATATCCATAGGATAATTACTCTTGTAGGAATTGGCCTCTGAGTCAGACGGATAAAGATTAAAGAGATCCTTATAAGCAGAATTATTAGCACCTCCCCACCAACTCTTGGGAAAAGAGTGCTCGATGTTCATGCCCGAGATGGCCGTGTACTGGTTGGTTTCGAAGTAGAACTTCTTGGAACTATAGCGATTGATACACTCATTGGTTGATGCTATGCGGTCGGTCTGGTAGAAGCCCCACCAAGTATTCTTATAACCACCACCGTAAGTTAGTGTGGATGGGTCTTTAATGATATTGTAGACAGCCGTCTTCAGTTCGGACTTTTTCTTTCCATTCAGCGCACTTGCATACGACACTAGGTTGCTCCTTGTGATAGCGTATGAGACCGCAGAAAGGAGGAACAATACTATAAACAATACAGTTCTTTTCATCTTACCAAATATTTCTTGCCCTGACGAATGTAGAGTCCCTTCGGCAGTTTGGCGTTATTGGCTGGGGCATTGCTTACCTTACGTCCAACAAGGTCATACAACGCTGAACCCTGAACTTTGAACTTAGAATTGGCACTTAGGCCACCTATGCCATCAGAGGTGGTGCGACGGTAGAGTTGAACAGGTTGCTGACCAGACTTGTAATAACGGAAACGGTCGGCACTTGTGTTGAAACGCATATAGCTGCCTTGTGAGGAAAGGATGCTCACGCCGTCACCACCCAGGCTAAAGGTGTTGACGAGAACTGTCTCTGAGTTCTCGATGGTGTTCTTCGATGAACTTGTGCCAATGTACGAGCCCGATGTGCCCTGTATGGTGTAACCTCCTTCGGCAGGAGCTATGCGCACTTCAGCCTTCTCTGTGGATTCGTTTACGGTTATGGTTCCTTGTTTAATGTTTACTGAGACGTAGTTACCTGCAGCGTCAATGGACTTCAGGGAGCCATCCAGTGCCTTGCCCTCTGTTTCATATACGATGAGATACGTACCACTCCAGTCACTGGGTGTGGTGGCTACCTTCTCATAAGTGGAACCGTCGCCTCCGGGTTGTTCTCCACTTCCCACCTTCACTTTGTAGCTTGCCACGGTGGCCTTGTACACTGCTGTTGCTGCAATGGTAGCAGTGATGATGGCGGTTCCTGCTGCTATGGCAGTTACCAGTCCCGACTTGCTGTCCACCTTAGCCACTCTGGGGTCTGAGCTCTCATAGGTGACTTCTCCATTGCTGTTGGTCTGCACCTTTTGCGTATAGGTCTCCCCCACTTCCATTTGCTTTTCGCTTTCCTGGAACGATGCTGTGGGTGTTTCCAGTCCGCTGTCGTCAAAGGGATTTTGGTAGTTGGTGGGGTTAAAGGCAACAGCCTGATAATCGCCCCAGATGTATTGTTCCAGACCGGGATAGTCGATGAAGGGATTACGATTGCTCTGAATCTTATAAACAGCCTCGTTACGGGCTATTTCTATGGCATCGACAGGGTCATTCTTTGCCCATTCCAGATAGAGTTGATAGGCCCAAGGTTGCAGTTTGGGATAGGTGTTGTTCTGCATGGTGTTGGCACCTTCCTGTTGCACCAAGGCTTTACCTTCATAAGCCGTGACGATGTAGAAATAGATGCGTGCGAAGTCGCCCTTCCACTTATCGGCAGGTTCCCACATGTTGACAAGTCCATTGTTGCCAGCATATCCTTTTCCCACCTTGATGCTCCCATTGGTCCATGATTGCTGGGTAACCACTCCCATACCATAGTTGCTCTTCTTCGAATTGGCTTCCGTGTCACTGGGCATAACGTGTTGCAAGTCAGCACCGATGCCTGTGGTACCACCACCCCACCACGATTGGGCAATACCATGTTCCTTGTTCATGCCACTGAGTGCACTCCCATTCTGCGAAGAGAAGTAGCGCACCTCATTGCTATAGCGGTCGATGCAGGATTTATCGCTACGGCGGTCAGTATCATAGTACCAATACCACAGTTCCCCATAGTTTTTCGTCGTGGGGTTACCCATTATCTTGTAAAGGGCTGTCTTCAGTGCGGCCTGTTTCTTACCTGTGGCTTCCCTATAATATGAGGTGTCGAAAGCATGGGAGATGCTCAAGCAACACACTGCTACAATCAAAGCTAAACTTCTATATTTCATAATAAAAGACCCTTTCTGTCTCTCCCTCAAAGGGCGAGATAATAATTTTCATTATTCATTATTGAGACTTCGTCTCGAGGATGCTCTCGCTCGGAATTGCTCAAACGAGTTTGGCTTTTCTCTCGCTTAATCGCAGCCTTCATTTTTAATTCTTCATCCTTCATCTTAAGAAATAGTCCACCCCGAAATAGGTGATGAGAGCTGCCGTCCACCCCAGCAGAACCTTGAAGGAAATATGGCGGAAATACCACCACATGCTGGAGTCCTCGCTCTTCATCAAAGCATAGCCTGCCGTGCTTCCTATGGGCAGCAAGCAACCACCCACACAGGCCGAGATGATGCACAAGTGCCAGTACTGACCATTCTGCACGAAGAACTCCTCATAAGCAGTCTGTGCTCCCTGTGCCACGTCATAGATGTTGATGGCGGAGAACACGAGGCAGATGTTGTCCAACACTGCAGAGAGCACACTCATGAAGATGGCAAAGACGTAGATGTCATGCACATGGGTGTCTATCCAGTTTCCTGCGGCAGTCATGGCTCCAACCTCCACCAGCACGCTCACCGACAGGGCCACTCCGATGAAGAACATGATGGTCTGCAGCACCTCGTACTGCAGTCTTCTGTCACTTCCGGGGAGATAGAGGGGCTGATCGCTATGGATGCCTCGGTGGTTGAAAATCTCATTCAGCACCCAGATGACACCCAGCACACACAGGCTACCCAAGAAGGGAGGCAACAGGGTGAGTCGGTGGAAAGTAGGCACGAACCACAATCCTCCAATACCCAGGAAGAGCATAACGCAGCGTTGCCACAGGGGCATCATGCTATCATCACCTCGGTAGATGACCGAGGGACGCTGAATGTCCACTGTATCAGGAAGTTCGAAGGAGATGAGCAGTGTGGGTATAGCCGTTGCCACCAGGGCAGGCAGAATCATCGCTCCCGCAAAACTGGTAGCAGTGATGGCACCCTTGGTCCAAATCATCAGGGTAGTGACATCGCCAATGACCGTAAACATACCCCCACAACAAGCCGAAATCACTATGGCTGCTCCTATGTAGAGCCGCTGTCGGCGATTCTGTAACAGTCTCCTTGTAAGCATCAGCATCAGCACCGTGGTAGTCAGGTTGTCGAGGTTGGCACTCAGGAGGAAAGTCACAAACACCGTCCCCCAGAGGAAGCGCCTCATGTTCCTGGTTCTCAGGAGCGAGGTGATAAAATCGAAGCAACCCGTCTGAGTCAATACCTCCACAATGGCCATCGTCGAAAGCAGATAGAGCACAATGCTGCAGATGTAGGCAGAATGTCGCACAAACACCTCTCCGGCCACCATTTCCTTGTCGGCTCCACCGATGATGTAGAGAATCCATCCCGTGACACCAGCAAACATGGCCACAGTAGATTTATTGACGTGGTGTATGTGCTCCGTAGCTATCAGCAGATAGGCCAGCAGCATCAGGCAGAGTATGGCAATGGTCATCGTATTACTTTTTACACTTATTCACTTTAGGGTGTCAAAGTTAATAAAAAAAGCGCAAATACATAGTATTAATCCATAGAATTTGCACTTTATTAACAAAAACTGCCTATATATATTCCTGTCAAGGAACGCCTATGTCTTTGTTCATAAGACATTAGGTCTTCTGACGGAAGGTCTAAGGTCTTCGGCAATAAGGCCTATGGCCTTCAAGCATCGAACCTTAGCCTTCATCTATTAATGCATAATGACAATGTCTATGCAAAGGCGATTTTTGCGCAATATTGCAAAATTGCAAATTGCATGCAAAAAATTTTAGTGTAAAAGAGAAAGTATACTTAAATATCTATATAATATTATTATAACTTATTGTATATCAATATATTAACTATATATTATACATAATTATTCTTACTTTTTCTTCGGCTCTTGAAAAAAAATGAATGCAATTTGCAATTTTGCAATATAACCATGGAACTCGTATA
>JAEEOD010000358.1 GCA_016284115.1 Bacteroidaceae bacterium | reverse complement strand
ATTTACAATGTGCGTGCGTGCACTTACAAGGAACGTATGGACTACCTGCTGACGGGCATCGAGACCTATCATCCCGACCTGGTGAGTGTGGATAAGGTGAGCGACCTGCTGCCGAGTGTGAACGATGCCGATGAGTCGCAGCGGGTGATTGCCCAGCTCATGGAACTCGCGACCCTGGGCAACTGCAATATCGTGGTGGTGATACACGTCAACCGCTCGGGCGACAAGCGTAACTTGCGTGGATGGCTGGGTACGGTGGTGCTGCAGAAGTCGTTCGAGGTGTTCTACTGTGAACAGGTGACCAGCAGTGAACTCTATTCTGTAGAGCAACTGCTGACGCGAAAGTATCGCATGCCCGAGAAAATGTATTACCGTATCACTGACGAGGGGTTACCTGAAGAGTCGGATAAGCCATCGTTGCAGTCAGAAGTTGATGACAACGCACAACCACGCAGGAAATCAAATCTGTACATAAGCACTAAGCAGGTGGGTTCGTTCAATCAGAAGTATATCATACAGAATGAATCCAATGCTGAGAAACCTTATGATTGGAATGTGAAAATGCTGTTTGCAGATGCGATGGGCGGCTGCTCATGTATCTCTCCTGACATGCTGCGTGAAAAGGTGATGGAGCTGAGTCATATCCAGATGACGCACTATTACGACAAAGTGTTCAAGGAAGCTGAGACGCAAGGCATCGTTACGACAACGCTCGACAGGGCAGGTCGTGTGGTGGTTATCTCTACCCCTACCTAACCCCCTTCTTACTATAGCCCATACCCTCTCTTTAGAGAGAGAGGGGTATGGCTATATAAGGAAGGGGTGTAGGGGGTAGGAGATACCACCACTCTCAAGCACTGTGGCGTCGCTGCAGAGATCTGCCTTACCAAGGAGCAACTCTTTCAACAAAAGTAGCAATGCTTTTTTCTCGTGTTGTTTAATAAAATGTGTTTCCACCTTCTTTTGTGTGATAATGCACGATAAATACTGAAAAAGATCTTCAAAATAGAACAAATTGTCCTGGGATTTGAACTGTCTAATCAAACGTCACGATGATATTATTTAATTATTATATATAGATATGTTATTTCATCAGTTGCTTGATGACATCTCGGATTTCTTGATCAGTTGTACCTTCACCAAAGCCAAAGAAAACCTTACGCACAAAGTGACTACTGTCCAGTAGGAAGAACCAAGGAGCGGAGCCACCAGTCTTGTAGGAGTTAAGCATGTCCTCAGTAGCACGGATATATGGATAAGTCAATTCTTTCTTCTCTGCATAAAACTTAATCGTTGAGTCACTGGCACCCCACGTTTCGAAAGAGATAATTTGCAGTTCCTCATCACTATATTCCTTTCTCAGATGCTTTAGGAAAGGAATGGCTGCTTGGCAAGGGCCACAGGCTGTTGCCGAGAACTCCAGTAGTATGGCTTGGGAATGAAGGTCTTTCAATGAGATAGTTTTACCTTCCAAATCAGTGAGCGACCATATAGGAGCCGGATGGTTCAACATATTGTTGGCATCAACCGCTGATCTCTCTCTCACCTTATAAGGCCTGATGATGTATCCTTGGGGTAAATAATCATTCAAGTCAAAACCGGCAGGATTCTCAGCATTCAATATAAGGTTGTGGCAGATGTGATCATTGATATCATGGTCTTGGATACGCTTGATACGACAAGGCAAGCTATTCTGCTTACTGAACCAGATCTCGTATTCTGAGGTCGGATCGGCTATAAGAGGACGGCTTGAATAGATGTGCTGAGCCTTACCGCCAATAAATTCTATCTGTTCTTCCTCATGGGTGATGAGGTGAAACTTATAAAAGTCAACGGAGTCTGTAAGAAGGTATTCTATGCTGTCGCTGGTAGTCAAGGCATAATCAATGATGTGGTATGCACTACGGAAGAATGGGTTGCTTACTACCCTGAATGGCAAATTCCGTGCAGTGAAATCGTCACGCACTATACTTTTGTTATCATGATAGACCATATATTTAGCCTCGCCATCGTATGCTCCGTCTAAAAGGGTACTGTCGTTTACTGAAAAGTGCAGATACTTAGCTCCTACAGTAGAATCAGCTTGATTCTTTAGTTCTTTGTAATAGACAAACAGATGTTGCCTTGGCTCAGGGTTGCCAGGCAAATAATCCCATGATTCTATCATATAACTTGCCGATTGAATCTGGTCAAGCCTCTCTCTCATCTCACGCAGAAAGGTGTCAGTATCCACTTGTTTAGCAGTACAGGAACTCATTAGGGCGACTGCCATCATAGTCGCAGTCAGATACACGATTGTTTTCATAAAGCTATTTTTTAAAGTTCATGCCACAAAGTAAAGAATAGGGGTGCAGAACTCAGGCAAAAAGTGCTTCACAAAAACTTCACAAAAGAGGAGGTGGCTGATAAAGAGCAGAATTACAGGCTTATTATGAAATTATCCCAATCTTCGGCTTTGCCGTCCTTGCCAAACACTTTTTTATGCAACCTTGCACGTGTATTGGCGATGGCACTATCGCTGCGACTTACTAATGCCGCAATGCGAGAGGGCATGAAGCCCATCTTGAGCAAAAGACAGACTTTCAAGTCCTGCTCTTTCTCCACACCCAACTTTTGGAGAGTGGGTAAGAAATCAGGATAGACCTTATTGATAAGCTCCCATGCTTCATGTTGCTCTGTCTCGCTCATGACTTTCATAGTAGATAACAAGTGTTGGTAAATATCTGCATCACGGATTGTCATGGTTTTGGTATGTTCAAGTTGGATTCGGCTATTGATGATTCGATAGATGACAATGGCAGATACCGCTATTACCAACACCAAAAGCAGTACGGCAATCATGGCATAAAACTTGATTTGTTGGTTGCGTTCCTGCAAAGACGCATTCTGCCGTTCCATACTCAGTGTCTGATACATGGAGTTGAGGCTTTCCAAAACTTCCTCGCGGAAAATGTCACTCATCTCTTTCTCCAGTTTTGTTTTTTGGTGATTAGTCCAATATGCCTTTTTAATATCACCGCCAGCGATGGCAGCACTATGCTCAATATCAACAGCATATTTGCGATAATAAATATCAGGAGATTCTGACATTTTGCGCAAATAATACTCGGCTGAATCCTTGTTCCCATGATTGGTGAAACTATAGACATGCCACATCACATAATTGTAGAGTTCATTGTCAGCTCCTTCAACCTCATAAGATGCTGATGGTAAAAACTCTGTTGCCAAATCCAATTTGCCATCTTCCATGAAAGTTGCAGCCAGATGGAGTGCCAAAGATATGCGTGGTTTCTCTGCGCTTGACTGGATGGCAAGTTGTTCTGCAAGGTCATAGAAATGTACCGCCTCTCCAAGATTATGTTTCTTGCGATACATGTCGCCCACGCATTTATAGGCATCAATCATGATGATGGTATCTTGTAACTCTGCAGCACATCCATAAGCGAGATGAAATCTGTCAATGGCCTCGTCATATAGCAACTGTTTGGCAAATAGCCTTCCCATCTCAATATATAGTCTCTCTTTTCGGGATAAAGAAGCTATATCATTGTTTGGCAGTAAATCGATGATGCGCTGGCAATACTGCAATGATAATATGGTTGGATGATTGCTATGATTAGTTCTTACAACATTGATGAGGCTGTCAGCAAGAGCCATCTCTGCACCACTGCCTATGTGGCTGTGGCAGGATATCATGCAAAGCAACACGACTAACTGAATGATGTAAGACAATCGTTTCATTGGCGGCAAAGATAAAACTATTAGTTACTCTATTAGGATTACTCATGATGATACGGACTGCCGTTCAGAATGCTCATGGCACGGTATAGTTGTTCGACAAAGATAAGGCGTATCATTTGGTGTGAAAAAGTCATTTTGCTCAAAGAGAGTTTTTCTTGGGCTGCCTCATAGACGGCGGGGGAGAAGCCGTAGGGGCCTCCGATGATGAAAACAAGACGGCGGCTGGTGGTGTTGAGCTTGCGCTTCATATAGTCGGCAAACTCGACAGAACGCAGTTCCTTGCCATGCTCATCAAGCAGCACCACGGTATCACCTGGCTGCAAAGATTTCAGTATCAGTTCGCCTTCTTTCTCCTTTTGCTGCTCCTCGCTCAGACTCTTGGTGTTCTTCAATTCGGGTATTACCTCTAAATCAAATGATATATAGTGCTTGGTACGCTGCACATATTCTTCTATTGCCTGGACGAAATACTTCTCAACCGTCTTCCCAACTACCAATAAAACAGTCTTCATGGAATTCTCTTTTTTTATCTGCTTTCAAAGTTAGTATATTTTCAGATATTTGTCTATCTTTGTAGCAATAAAACACTAAGATTATGGAAAAAGAAAGAGAATTGATTGACAGACTTATTGATCTGTCGTTTGCTGAAGATATAGGTGATGGTGACCACACTACGTTGTCGTGTATTCCCGCAACGGCTATGGGCAAATCTAAAC
The DNA here is from genome assembly GCA_016284115.1 of Bacteroidaceae bacterium. The sequence continues at coordinate 26,799 of JAEEOD010000358.1, read as the reverse complement.
TGCTCATTAAAGAAGAAGGCATCCTGGCTGGTGTGGAGATTGCCAAAGAGGTATTCCACCGTTTTGACCCAGAACTGAAGGTGACGGTCTATATGGAAGATGGAACTCCAGTGAAGCCAGGCGATGTGGCTATGCTGGTAGAAGGTAAGGTGCAGAGTCTGCTACAGACCGAACGCTTGATGCTGAACATCATGCAGCGCATGAGTGGTATTGCTACCATGACGCATAAATACCAGAGCCGCCTGGAGGGTACGCACACACACGTGTTGGATACCCGCAAGACCACCCCTGGTATGCGTATCTTGGAAAAGATGGCGGTGAAGATAGGTGGTGGCATGAACCATCGTATAGGATTGTTTGACATGATCCTGCTGAAAGACAATCATGTGGATTTTGCAGGCGGTATTGACAAGGCAATTACCCGTGCCAAGGAATACTGTAAGGCGAAAGGCAAAAACCTGAAGATTGAGATTGAGGTGCGCAATTTCGACGAACTGCAGCAAGTGCTTGACTTGGGTGGTGTGGATCGTATCATGTTCGATAACTTTACCCCAGAAATGACACGCAAAGCTGTTCAGATGGTGAATGGCAGATTTGAAACTGAGTCATCAGGAGGTATTACTTTCGACACGCTCCGTGACTATGCAGAGTGTGGGGTGGACTATATCTCAGTGGGAGCGCTGACACACTCTGTCAAGGGACTTGACATGAGTTTTAAAGCCTGCTAATTTTGCATACATATGACATGGCTATGCCCTAATGGGGCATGGCCATTGTTGTATTAATACTTATTAACACAATACTTTACCTCCTTTTTTGCTTTCCCTGCGTCTAATTAGTAGAAAGCATGATGAATTGAGCATAGATGTAGGGCCGATAGTTGTGAATGCCGATGAGTTGAAACTGGTGGAGGGGTGTAGAAAAGGCGATGCGGATGCTCGCAAACAACTGTACACTCTATATGCGGAGCAAATGCTGGCCGTTTGCTATCGTTATACAGGCAACTTAGATGACGCTTACGATGTGCTGCACGATGGGTTTATCAAAATCTTTACAAACTTTTCTTTCCGAGGTGAAAGTGCCTTGAAAAGTTGGATGTATAAAGTGATGAGTGCACAGGCCATTGACTTCATGAGGCGTAAAAGCGCCAGCAGACTGTTGCTGATGGACAATGAGGAACTGCCTGATATGCCAGATGTGGATGAAAAGGCCGTTATGTATGAAGCCAGGGGAATAGATGAGGAGAGGCTGATGCACATGGTGGCACAGTTGCCAGAAGGATGCAGGATGGTATTCAACCTCTTCGTTTTTGAAGACAAGTCGCATAAGGAGATTGCAGAATTGCTGCACATCCAGCCAGAAACATCGAAGTCTCAATTCAGATATGCAAAGAAATTGTTGGCTACGAAGATTAAACAGTTTATCGAGCATGAAGGAAAAAGATGACTTTTCAGCATTGTTCAGAGGCTTAGCCGATGCTAAGATGCCTGTGAAGGAGGGCTTCTGGGAGGGCTTGGAGAAAGACCTTTCGACTGTTATGGCGCAACCTGAAGATGTAGCTCCTGCCAAGCGTGCTGTACTCAGGCCTATTTATCGCAAATGGATGGCAGCTGCTTCTGTCTTGTTAGCATTGGCAATAGGCTCAGTAGTGTTCTGGTCGTTGAACTCTCAAGAGGAGCAAATTCAACAGGCTTTTTCAAAGGTGTCTGCCAAATCGGAAATATCTCCAGTTAGTAATCTGCCAGAGGCTGATGATCCTATTTATATAAATAAGGTGTCGGAATCTATGGCTGCTATCACACCTTCCGCATCTCGTACAGTCAAGATGGATAACCTGATACCTGCATCGCTTGATAATACAGAAACTAACGATGATGATGAGATGGTGCCAGTAGAAGTGACCTTCCAAATCATTGAACATGGTTATATCAATGGCGGCAAGTCTTCAACTGGTCTTGTGAATGCTTCTAATGGCAATCTCCTCCAAAATGAGGAAAACCAAATTGCTGTTACAGTAAAAGAAAAGAAGAAGTCGGGCTGGGCTTTGAAACCAGCATTTGGGACATCTATTCCTAAGGGAAACTACAATATGCCGCTGACAGCAGGCATGACATTGGAGCGCAAATTCAACAAGACTTTAGCTATTGAGACTGGCTTATTATATAATTATCTACCGGTACATAATGACGAAAATCAATCGTCGCTCTCTCTTCCTGTAAAGTTGGATGTGAATCTTTCTGAGGGTAAAAAGATGGATGTCTATGCCACAGTAGGTGGTGTGGTTGAGAAACTGTTGGGTAAAGACTTCACGGAAGAGCCTGTACAACTAGCTGCTACAGCGGGCTTAGGTGTGCGTTACAAGTTGAATGAAAATTTGGCTTTCTATGCTGAGCCCTCCGTTTCTCACTATTTCGATACTGATGGCAATACTCGTACCTTGCGTACCGAGCAAGCTGTTAATGTGAATCTGTTATGCGGTGTCCGCATGAGTTATTAACCATTAAATCCACTGCAATATGAAGACTATTAACAAATATTGGTTGCTGCTGATGCTGTTTTCATTGGCACTTTCGTGGGTTTCTTGCTCAGATGATACACTTGACATTGAGAACCCTGATGTGGATTTGTTCGTCAAGCAGCTCAAGGCTGGTACTTTGGCGGTGAACGAAGAAACAGGTACTGTAGTAATGCCGCAGTTTACGACTGATGATATCGATGCACTTCTATATTATGCCGAAGACTTATCTGAAATCCCATCTTTTCCTTTGGCTCCCGTATCCTATTTGGCTGGGGGTAAGCCTCGTTTGGGAGAATGTGTGTTATGGGTGATTGAATCTATCCGATTGGGAAGTAATGCTTCTTTAGGTTGCCGTATGGTTCATAATGATGCCGTTAATTACGAGGGAATTTATTTCCTCAGCGATGATGAATTGCTCGATGCTGCAGCCTATTACCGTCGGTGGTGGAACAATGAGAAACATTTTGGCATATTTTCTGTGATAGAACATTCTGCCTCAGAACCCTTGGCAGGCTCTGACTATAGATGGTGGTGATTAATCCTTGATTTACATGAGAAAGAAACTATTAATAATGCTATCAATAATGATGGCAGGAGGCGTTGTGTATGCTCAAAATTGGACAACGGCCGATTCCCTTCGCTTGGATCAGTTACTCAAGACAGATGGCGAGATAAAGCTCAATACTCGCGCATTGGAGGAATTAAAAAGCAATGGCTTTGTTGGTAGTCAGTCGGTTGTCTCTGAAAAGCCTTGGATGGAGTTCAACTATACAATGCCTGTGCTTAAGCTCCCCAAGAAAAAGGAAATCACCATGCAACTTGATGTCCCACGATATGTAGCTCCTTCTAATGGATTAACTTATACAGGCGACCTTGCTTATCATCTTACTAAATATTTTACCCGAGAATACTGGGATTTCCGAAACAAACGTAATATAAAGAAAACTTTGGAAGTGTTGAAGAATTATGATGCAATACCTCTTGATAGTTTGCAGAGTGGAAAATAATTAGTAACTTGCAGCCTCAATAATTAATACGATGGAATCATGAATAGAATTTCTTCTCTTTTCGGCATAAAGTATCCTGTGATTGCAGGTGGTATGGCTTGGTGTAGTGGTTGGCGTTTGGCTGCCGCTGTAAGTAACGCTGGTGGTTTGGGTCTGATAGGCGCAGGCTCGATGACACCAGAACTGTTGAGAGAACATATAGAAAAGTGTCAGGCTGCTACTGACAAGCCCTTTGGCGTTAATGTACCTTTGATGAAACCTGGAGTAGAGGAGATGATGAACATCATTGCCGAGGCAGGTATAAAGGTGGTATTTACCTCTGCTGGCAGTCCGAAGAAGTGGACTGGCTGGCTCAAAGAACGTGGTATCACGGTAGTACATGTGGTGTCATCTTCTAAGTTTGCCAAGAAATGCGAAGAGGCTGGTGTGGATGCTGTAGTAGCAGAAGGTTTTGAGGCTGGTGGTCATAACGGTCGTGAGGAAACCACTACTATGTGCTTGATACCTGCTGTTCGTAAGGCAACATCACTGCCTTTGATTGCCGCTGGTGGTATTGGTAACGGCCCATCCATGTTAGCCGCTCAGGCTTTGGGCGCAGAAGGAGTGCAGATAGGTACTCGCTTTGCCTTGACTGCCGAGAGTTCTGCCAGTGAGGCATTCAAGAACTTTTGCCTGAATCTGGAAGAAGGTGACACTATGCTTATCTTGAAGAAGCTGTCGCCTACTCGTATGGCAAAGAATCCATATCGCGAGCAACTTGACAAAGCTGAGGCTGAGGGTGCAACTGCTGAGCAACTACTGGAGATTATTGGCGCAGGTCGTAACCGCATGGGAATCTTCGAGGGTGACCTCGTAAATGGCGAGGTGGAGATTGGTCAAAATGCTTCTCAGTTTAAAGGGAAAGGTATTCAAACCGTCGCTGAGGTTATGAAGGAGATGATGGAAGAATACTTCTCTTGTGTTAATGATATTATGAGCTGGTGATAGATCCCCCTTTTCGCCATTCATTCTATATGTCGTTAAGGGTTGTTCCCTACTATAGAATGATAGAGGAACAAGTATCCGAATGGGGTTAATCTTGTTCTTTTCTGGAGCGTCTTAACAGTTTGCTTAGACGTAGTTCTAATAAAGAGTAAGGAGCATAACCTTCTGTCAGTAAATCCAGTTCACCATTCTCTTCATAGAAAAGGGTAGGGTAATGTTCGGCATATTTCTCGGCATAGAGAAATGCTTGTCGGGTATTCTCTACATTTTCTGAAGAGGAGAAATGCTGAAAGAATAGTTGCTTGTCGATGCCTAGTTGTTCGCAAATCTCCAAATAGACTGTCTGTTCGTTCAAATCCTTGCCTTCGTAAAAACGAGCATGAAGAATGTGATGGGCAAACTGCAAAGTGAGTTGTGGAATCGTGGCTCGACATGCCATAATGGCACGACTGGGTACCAGACTATCTAGAACCATTTCCTTTCCTTCCAGTGCAGATTTATATCCTTGACCGAATTCTTTTCCCGTTTCTTTAGTGATACTAGCATCGAGTTTTCGATGAGCGAAAGCGTAAACAGGCGACTGTACTTGCGCGAACTCGCCTGCCAGCATACCAGCTGGAATTACCTCAAATGGTAACTTGCCATCCAATGTGTCGAACAACTGCTGTATGGCATCGCTAGTAGCGTAGCACCATTTGCAGTGAGGGTCCATAATATAGATAATTTTCATATAAATGGTAGTCTAAAAAAATAGGAATTAGGAAAGCTCCTAATTCCTATTAACCTGTTCAAATAGAATAGTTAGATAAGTTTGCGGGCACCGTCGCCAATCACTACATCGTAGATCTTGCAACGCTTGCCAAATACCTCAAAATAGCGCTTGCGTACTTCACTAACAAAAGTGCTGTAAAGTTCTTCCTTCACAAGGTTGATGGTACAGCCACCAAAGCCGCCACCCATCACACGTGAACCAGTAACGCCACAATCAAAAGCTACATCATTGAGGAAGTCAAGTTCATCGCAACTCACTTCATACAACTTGCTCATGCCTTGATGTGTTTCATACATTTTCTCGCCTACTGTTTCATAGTCGCCTTTTTCTAAAGCATCGCAAACGTCCAGCACGCGTTGAATCTCTTCTATCACATACTCGGCACGCATGTAGTCTTCATCTGATACCTCGTCCTTCACCTCAGCCAGCATATCCATAGAAGCATCACGCAGGAACTGTACTTCCGGATATTTCTTTTGCAAAGCAGTCACCACGTTCTCGCAACTCTCACGGCGTTTGTTATAGGCAGAAGAGGCAAGCTCGTGCTTCACCACGCTATCTACCAAAACCAGACGATAGCCCTGTGGGTCAAATGGATAATATTTGTACTCCATTGAACGGCAATCCAAACGCATTAAACTACCTTTCTTGCCAAAGATAGAAGCAAACTGGTCCATGATGCCACACTTCACACCGCAATAATTGTGTTCAGTAGCTTGACCAACCTTTGCTAGTTCGAACTTGTCAATCTTATTGTCGCCAAATAGTTCATTCAGTGCATAAGCATAGGTGCTTTCCAAGGCAGCTGATGATGACATACCTGCACCCAATGGTACATCGCCAGCAAATGCTGTATTGAAGCCCTTCACCTCTACACCACGCTTGATCATCTCACGGCAAACGCCGAAAATGTATCTTGCCCATGAGGTTCTCGGAGCATCTTCCTCGTTCAGACCAAATTCCACATAGTCTTTCAAGTCAATGGAATAAGCCTTTACCTTGTTAGTACCGTTAGGCCTTATTTCAGCCATGATACCTTTGTCAACCGCTCCTGGAAATACAAAGCCACCATTGTAATCGGTGTGCTCACCAATCAGATTGACACGCCCTGGTGAGGTATAAATAGCTCCTGTCAGTCCATCGAAATGCTTGATGAAGCGACTTCTAACGTATTCTATTTCCATGGTTCATATAAGTTAAAAAGAGGCAGGGCGTTGGCCCCGTCTCTATGGCGTTGCCCCGTCTCTATAGTGATTAATAGAAATTAGTCTACCTTGATGTCCTTGTTCACGTTCTTGCTACCAATCAGTGCGTAGAAAATCATGTAAGCCAAAACTGCTACCACGATAACGTAGCTGAAACGCAATGAACCGATGGTGTCACTCACGATAGAGTTCTGGATCAATGGCAGGATACCGCCACCAACCACCATCATCATGAAGATACCAGATGCTTTCTCGGTATATTTACCCAGACCTTCGGTTGCCAGATTGAAGATGCAACCCCACATAATTGAGGTGCAAAGGCCCATCAATACCAAGAACACGGTGAAAAGAGGTACGTTGTTTACAGCGAAGGTACCGTTGCTGAAACCTACCATTGAAACGCCAGTAGCTTCTGGTACAAACATTGAAATCAGTACCAAGATGATACCTACGCAAGAAACGGTCAACAACTGAGTGCGGCTTGAAACCTTACCAGAAATGAAACCTGAAGTCAGACGGCCAACCAACATCAGCAGCCAGTATAGACCAGTCATACCACCGATTATAGCTGCAGCATTAGTAGCATTAGTAGCATCAAATGCTGTGAAGTTTTCAGCCTTGCTTAAGAAGTTACCAAAAGTGTTAGGGATACCAACTTCCATACCTACATAGCAGAAAATAGCTACTGCACCAAGGATGAAGTGACGGAAACTCCAAGGGCTGTGAGGATCTTTTACAGCTGTAGCTTCCACCTTCTGCTGACGTGGTTCCTGGATGTTAGCCATATAGATAACAATGAATGCAACAACGAAGATAGCGATAGCACCGAACAACATAGGACTAACGTCAGTAATCTTAGTGCTCTTGGTGATTGAACCAACATATGCACCTACCATGATAGGAGCAATAGTACCTGCGAAAGAGTTGCAAGCGCCACCCAACTGGAGTAACTGGTTACCCTTGGTACCACCACCACCGATGAGGTTCAGCATTGGGTTTACCACGGTGTTCAGCATACATACGCAGAGACCGCAAACGAATGCGCCCAACAGATAGATGCTAAAGCCCGGAACACCTGCACTGAAGCCAGAAGCATACTGAATCAGTAAACCTACGATACCTACTGCAATAGCAATTAGGGCAGTCTTCTTGTAACCCACCTTTGTCAGCATGTTACCAGCAGGAATACCCATGAACAGATAAGCCAGGAAGTTCATGAAGTTACCCATGAAACCCAATGCTGGGTTATTACCCACTGCATCGTCCATAGTCCAAATGTTACCTACTGGTGCAGCCATGTTGGTTACGAAAGCAATCATTGCGAAGAGGAAAAACATGGTAATAATAGCTACCATGCTACCACTTTTCTTTTGTTCTTGTGACATAGTTTTTTTAATTTTAAGTTATTAATAGTGATGATTATATCCATTTAGTCAATTACATCAAACACATAAGCCGTAGTCTGATGATATGTCTCTTTAGGTTTCAACCTCGTAGAGGGGAAATAAGGCCTATTAGGAGAGTCAGGGAAATGTTGTGCCTCAAAGCAGATGGCACTACGAGCGGGGAAAGTAGCTCCATGAGCCCCCACAAAGCCATTCAGCCAGTTGCCTGTATAGAGCTGAATACCAGGTTCGGTGGTAAATACTGTCATGCGACGTCCGCTTACAGGGTCAACGCATGTAGCAGCTTCGGCAAACTCCTCAATCTCATTTTTGTTCAGTACATAACAATGGTCATAACCCGTACCATTTTTCAGCTGTTCGAATGGTTCGTTAATGCGTTCTCCCACTGTATGGGGTGTACGAAAATCCATCGGTGTGTCTTCCACTTTCAGAATCTCGCCAGTAGGGATAGAATTCTTATCGATAGGCAAGTAGAAGTCGGCATTGATGGTAACGATATGATCGAGTATGGAAGGAGTCGGATTGCCCACTCCTCGCAAGTTGAAGAACCCATGATTGGTAAGATTGAGTACGGTTTCCTTGTCTGTTGTGGCCTTATAAGATATGTACAAGCCGTTATGGTTGTCGGCCAATTCGTACATCATATCTATTGTCAGCTTGCCAGGGAATCCCTCTTCACCATCTGCTGACACATATCTGAAAATTATCTTCGATTCGTTGGCATCGACCACATCCCAGACACGGGTGTGGAAGCCGGTAGGTCCGCCATGTAGGGTATAGGCTCCTCGTGAGAGATCAAGTTGGTAATCTTCTAAGCCCAACACAAAGTGCCCTTTGGCGATGCGATTGCCGTAACGGCCGATAGTTGTACCCAAGAAAGGCTCTGAACTGTTAATGACATGCTGTATGGAATCGTGGCTTTGCACCACATTGGCGTATTCGCCTTGTTTGTCGGGTACCATAATGGAGAGAACTGCACAACCGTAGTTGGTAACAGCCACCTCCATACCTAAGGGATTCTTGAGTATGTACAGGTTGGTTTCTTTGTCCTGTACGGTAGTCTTGAAATCCTCTTGTTTCAAGCCTGACTTGTTGTTTTCGTCTAAAACTGTGCTTGTCATAGTACGGCTAATTTAATTATTATGCAAATAAAGCCATTTTCTTTTATTCTAACAAATATTGTATGCTTTTTTTTCGTAACTTCGCGCCCTGAAACCATAACAAGTTAGAGAAACAATGATATATCCGATAAAATTTCATCCCATTTTAAAACAAACTATCTGGGGGGGAGATAAGATCAACCAACTGAAACAGATTACCGAAGGACTATCGTCCGTAGGAGAGAGTTGGGAAATATCTGCTGTCGAGGGCTTTGAATCGGTGGTGTCAAATGGTATCTACAGAGGTTATAATTTGTCTCATTTGGTAAAACATATGAAAGGAGAATTGGTAGGAGGCGACAATTATGTGCGTTATGGTGCCAAGTTTCCTTTGTTGGTGAAATTCATTGACGCACACGACGATCTTTCCATACAGGTGCATCCTGAAGATGCATTGGCAATGCAACGCCACCATTGTTTGGGGAAGACAGAGATGTGGTATGTGTTGGGTGCTGACGAGGATGCCCGCCTCATGGCAGGTTTCTCTCGTAAGATTACCCCCAAACAATACCGTGAGATGGTGGAAGACGGCTCATTTGTTGATGCACTGCATACTTATTATGTTAGGCCCGGAGATGTGTATTATATTCCTGCTGGTAGGGTACATAGTTTAGGAAAAGGCACTATGGTGGCAGAGGTACAGGAAACTTCTGACATTACCTACCGTTTGTTCGACTATAATCGTAAAGACAAGGATGGGAATTTACGTCAGCTACATGTAAAGGAGGCTATTGATGCCATTGACTTTGATGATATTGCTGGTGAAGCTAAAATAGATTACCATCTCGTAGACAATGAACCTGTTGAGGTAATAGCTTCCCCTAAATTCACAACTTCTGTTTATCACCTTACAGATGGGGTGACCTGCGACTATAGTGACTTGGATTCTTTCGTCATCTTGATTTGCACCGAAGGCATTTGTCAAGTAGTCTTGGGCGATGTTAAGGAGACTATCCGAGCCGGGGAGACTGTACTCCTGCCAGCTATTACCGAAGAGATACAACTTATCCCTGAAGACAAAGCCACCCTTTTAGAGGTATATACATAAAAAAGAAGCAACTCAATCGAGTTGCTTCTTTTTTTTCTAACAATCTTCTTACACAATACCTTGTGCCATCATGGCCTTCGCCACCTTCATGAAGCCTGCAATGTTTGCGCCCTTTACATAGTTGATGTAGCCATCGGGCTCGGTGCCATACTTAACACATGCAGCATGAATTGATTCCATGATCCAGTGCAATTTAGCATCCACTTCCTCAGCGCTCCATGCCAGGTGCTGTGCGTTCTGGGTCATTTCCAAACCTGATACTGATACACCACCAGCGTTAGAAGCCTTACCAGGAGTGTAGAGGATTTTTGCATCTTGGAATACCTTCACAGCTTCAGGAGTTGAAGGCATGTTTGCTCCTTCAGATACAGCGATGATGCCATTAGCGATCAATTTGCGAGCGTCGTCGCCATTGATTTCGTTCTGGGTTGCGCAAGGAGTAGCAATGTCGGCCTTTTCACCCCAAGGACGTGCGCCTGCTACATATTTGACGCCTGGATACTGTTCTGCAAATTCGCGTATACGTCCACGATACAAATTCTTCAGTTCCATGATGTAGTCTAGTTTCTCACGATCGATGCCATCTGGATCATATACGTAGCCATCAGAGTCACTCATGGTCATTACCTTACCACCTAACTGCAGCACCTTTTCAGCAGTGTACTGAGCTACGTTACCAGAGCCAGAAATCAGCACTTTCTTACCTTCCAGTGTCCAACCACGGGTCTTCAGCATCTCTACCAAGAAGTAGATGTTACCATAGCCGGTAGCCTCAGGACGAACCAGTGAACCACCAAATTCCAGGCCCTTACCAGTAAAGGTACCACTGAAATCGCGTGTCAACTTCTTGTACATACCAAACATATAACCCACCTCACGGCCACCAACACCGATGTCACCTGCAGGAACATCCAACTCTGGACCTACATGACGGTGCAACTCGAGCATGAAAGCCTGGCAGAAACGCATCACTTCAGCGGCTGATTTACCACGTGGAGAGAAGTCAGAGCCTCCTTTAGCGCCACCCATTGGCAGGGTAGTCAGAGAGTTCTTAAATGTCTGCTCAAAAGCAAGGAACTTCAGAATTGATTGATTTACGCTAGCGTGGAAACGGATACCACCCTTGTAGGGGCCAATAGCGTTGTTGTGCTGGATACGGTAACCCATGTTGGTCTGCACCTTGCCCTGATCGTCTACCCATGTTACACGGAAAGAGTTAATTCTGTCTGGAATGCAGAGGCGTTCAATCAGATTAGATGCCTCAAACTCAGGATGCTTGTTGTACTCCTCTTCGATACTGTTTAATACCTCTGATACTGCCTGAATGTACTCTGGCTCGTTTGGAAAACGGCGATTCAGGTCCTCTAATACCTTTGCTACTTTCATTTTAATTATTTTTTAAGTTCGTTTTTGTTTATCCAAAGATAATCTACTAAAACTATCGTTTAGTTTTTCGGCTGCAAATGTAAAGATAATATTGGAAACTGCAAACAAAATTTCAACTTTTTTGTGAAAATATTTAATATTTTGTTTGCTTTTGGATGAAAAATGAATAAAAATGTTATTTCTTTAAACTTTTAACTACAGGTATAAACACTAGCGCTGTGCCGATAAAAAGGGAGGTGAGGGTCATGCCATCAATTCGTTCTGTTTGGGTGAAGATGATGAAGCATATGAGCGCCCAAAGCAAAACGATGCTGGTCATTTGGAATTTTGATAATGGTTTTTTCATGGATGTGTTATGATTTTGACTGTAAAGTTACGAAAAATCTTTATTTGATAGGTGGAAATTAGGTGATAATTTATAATTTTGCCATTGATTATGACAAATAGGTTTTTTGCTCTGCTGCTCACAAGGCATCTCTGGCTTATGCTTTTAATGCTGGTATCCCTGACGGTTATGGCACAAACTCAATATGCCAAACCGAAGAAGGGGGAGGGCATTACCACTTTCCTGCAACGGCATGGACGAAATGGGCAAGCGTATTATAAAGAATTCCTGGAACTTAATAAACAGAAGTTGAAAGGTAAAACGACTTTATTGCTAGATGTGAGTTATGCGCTTCCTCCTATTAAGCCTACTGCCCAGCAACGTTCGAAGGCGCAGAATACTCCTGCCAGTGTTAGCAATGAGCCTAAACAGTCTGAAGCTGGTCAACCTGCCCAGCAGCCAAAAGACAGCAAAGCCAAAGAAAAGAAACATGAAGTGGGCTATGAGTTTAATGAACCGCTTTTTGGCAAGTCATTGGCAAAAGGAAAGGTAGAGAGTGGGAAATTGAAAGGTGCCTGTATCTACGTGGTAAGCGGCCATGGCGGCCCTGATCCTGGTGCTATCGGTAAGATAGGTAAAACAGAGCTGCATGAAGACGAGTATGCTTATGATGTGGCGTTGCGTTTAGCTCGTGACTTAATGCAGGAGGGGGCAGAGGTACACATCATTATTCAGGATGGTAAAGATGGCATTCGCGATGATCAGTACCTGAGTAACAGTAAGCGAGAAACGTGTATGGGCAAAACCATCCCGTTGAATCAAGTCGCTCGCCTGCAGCAACGTTGTGATGCGATCAACAACTTATATAAAAAGGAGAAGGATGAATATACCTATTGTCGAGCCATCTTCCTCCATGTGGATAGTAGAAGTGTAGGAGAACAGACCGATGTGTTTTTCTACCATCGAGATGGATGGTCGAAAGGACAGCAATTGGCGAGCCAGTTGCGAAGGACTTTTCAGGCTAAATACGATAAGCACCAGCCTAACCGTGGGTTTGAAGGTACAGTATCGTCGCGAGGATTGTATGTATTGACGCATACACAACCTGTTTCAGTATTTGTGGAACTGGGTAATATTCAGAATAGTCATGACCAGAAGCGGTTTGTACTCAGTTCTAACCGGCAGGCTTTGGCCAATTGGATTACGGAAGGGTTTATAAATGATTTTTCAAGAAAATAGGGTGATAAAAAAAATTATATATATAGTGGCGTGTTTACTTATGACTTCTTGTGTAAGTAGGCAAGTGAGTGAGGAGGAACTACTTCGCTCCATCAATACTACCCCAATGTTATACACAGTTCAGTGTGTGGCACAAACCACCGTTATAGAGCGCTCATCACCTGCCGCGGCTTGGTTAGGTCAACGTACGGCTATTATTCCTGTGGAAGCGAATATCAAAGCAGGCATAGACCTGTCGCAACTCAAGAATATTCGAATCAGTGGTAAAACAGTGTATATCACCTTGCCCGACCCTGTGATAGAGATAGAGAGTACCCGTATTCTCAACGATGAGATTGTAACATCTGTAGCCCCGTTGCGTTTTGATTTTTCTAATGAAGAACTCACACAGATAGCCCGTAAAGGTACCGATGCTATTCGTAATGACTTGGGTAAGTATAACTTAGTCGTGCCTGCTCAAGAACAAGCGGAGGTAATTATATCCTCCATCGTAAATCGTATGGGCTTAGAAGCTGTATTTGAGAACCGTCAGCAATATGAGAACCGTGAATTGTTCAACCTTACGAGACCTTAAGATGCTCTATGGATAAGAAAAAAAAGAGAAATATTATAATTGCTGGCTTTGTACTGATCTTGGCTTTGTTGCTATATCTGACAAAAAATACGGTGACACAGATATATCATAGCGTCTTTGATACTCGTACTGAAATTGGACATGTGATGTTGTCAGAGTTGGCAAAGACTGAGAAGTTGACCGTTCTTTCTATCTACAAAGAGGTGGTGTTGAGTCAATACAAAGAGGTGCCTAAGCTATTCTATGGCACCGACCTGAATCAGATTCATTCAATATATCCAGGGCGCATAGATGTTGGCTTCGACCTTACTAAATGCGCGGATGACTGGCTATTGATGCGTGAAGATACAGCGTATGTGAAACTGCCTGCAGTAGAGATTCTCAACCAAGGTGGCTGGTATTTGGACGAGACAGCACGCCAGACCCCTATTGAAGAGGGCTCTTGGACCAATGAGGACTATGTGAGATTGGCACACCGTGCCAACGCTTTGCTAAAGCGCAAGGCTGAACTGGAGAATTGCTATCAGATGGCGGAAGAGAATGGCAAACGAGTGGTGAGAAATCTTCTGCAAGCTATGGGCATTCAATTTGTAAGGGTTGAGGTGGAGCCTAGAGACAGCTACCGTCCTTTTACTATTGACTATGAAGGCATTGGACGTAAAGGCATGCATTATGATTTTTATGTAGCATCGGATGGAAGTAGGTTTGTGAAGTTTGTGGATGGAAGCACCCTGTCTTATGAGGGTGATATTGATGACGAGGATCTTTATTCTTTGATTGATATGTTTAGCTATTTCACACAAAGTAGGGCTTCACACCAATGGAAGATAAGCAAGCAAGGCAATCGTTTTATTATAAATATGGTAAATACAACGCTGACAAAAGGTACACAAGCTGCAGATGCTTTTGTCAAGAGTCGTCGCAAGGTTGACGTTGAGCGCCTAAGTGCTGCCCTTCACCAATTATTTGGAGATAATCTCCAACTATCCATTAACGAGGTGGATCGCCGCGGACTACAACTTTATCAATACTAACCGTTTAAAAGGAATTTATTCTTTCTTTTTAGTGAATATTCTATTTAATTTGGGTAAGTGAATTTTCATTCTGGGTTTGATTTTCATCTTGTGCATATCTTGTGTATCATCAAAGGTGAAAGAAAGAGACGTGTCAGCCACTTTGCCACTCATCATTATATTACCTTCGGCAATAGCTCCATCACTAATGATGTCCACATTAACATTCTTCACCTTTATCTTGTTGTAGCTGGCTTCTTGAACTCTGGCTTCCACTGTTCCGATAGGCAGCTTGCCTCCTTTTTCTGCTCTCACCTTAGCAGTACGTTCTTTTGAGATGTCGAATTCAAAAGATGCGTCAGCAGCTATCTTGCCTAAATCCTTCAAGTCCATCACCTTCCCTAATTCTAAATCAGGGGTGCTAAGTCTGCCCGACACATATTTTGTACTGTCATTAAGGGTAAGGTCAGTTAGGTTCAGTTGCCCAACATCGGTGGAAATCTTGCCAGAGAATACTTCACGTTTCCGCAATACACTGAAATCGCCCTTATAGTAAATATCACCCAGTTTGCTGAGTTGTGGCATCATGAACTTCTTAACATCAAACTGGTCAATAATTTCATGCTTTATTCCACTTTTGGCTAACATATCATCCACATGGAAACTGATGTTCAATAAGTATTTATCACGTAGATTTTCTATGCCTCCATTAGCATTGATGTGCAATCGGTCATCTTCGTTCATCACTTCAATATCCCTAAATTGCATGGTATCCGCATCTCCCTCAACCATAACACTCAGTTTCAAGGGCATAGTAAACTGAGCCAGTGCTTTGGTAAATAGTTGTGAGATATCTTGTAATACTACATGTGCAGTAAGAGGTTCAGTAGTGTAGTAGCTTAATGCTACTTCTTTCTTTTTGTTGGGAAGCCATAATTCCAAGCCAGGTATATTTATAATAGTGTTCTCATGATGAATTCTTGCATTGCGTATATGTATTCGATGCAGGTCAGTAGTGGCATCTAGATGTAGGTCTTTGATGAAAAAGCCCGACACAGAGTCGGTAGCGTTGAAATGAAGGATAGACGCAGAAATAGAATCCTTGGTGATTTGATGCACTTGCAATTGCATGTCGGCCAAGAAATCCAAATGGCCTGCATCAAACCAACCTCGTTTGGGTTTGTCTGTATTCTTGCGAGGCTTGTGGTTGTCGGTTCTGAAACGAAAACCGTTGATGTCCACCCGTTTGCCTTTTAGCCTAAGTTCCTCAATACCCACGAATGTATCATTCTTCTTGCCTTTAGGCAATTCAATCTCCACTCCTTGAAGCTTGGCACTGAAGGTTAAGATGTTAATGCTTATATGATCTGCTTTGACAGGCATTTGTAACTTCTCTGACAGTTGATGAGTAGCATATTTCAACGCCTTGTTTTGCACATAGTCTGTGTTAACAGCTATCAATGCCACCACTATTAATATGATGATGCCAATTAGTAATCCACCTGTTATTTTAAGCAAGGTTTTCATGATACATTTATCTTTTTATGCGATAAAGATAATACTTTTTCTTATCTTTGCAGCAATAATTATAAAAATAATACTATGAATACATATCAGCAAGGCAGTAAAGTCTATTTGTTCTCCATCGTATTAGTGGCCGTATTGGGAGGCTTATTATTTGGTTATGACACTGCAGTAATATCTGGTGCCGAAAAAGGATTACAAGCCTTTTTCCTCGGCGCAGGTGATTTCGTTTATACTGACAGTTGGCATGGATTTACCTGTGCCAGCGCCTTGATAGGTTGTGTGATAGGTAGTGCGCTTTCTGGTTGGATGGCATCGTCGTTGGGACGTAAGCGCTCGTTGTTTGTGGCAGGTTTACTATTCTTTGCGTCAGCATTGGGTTCTATGAATCCCGAGTTCTTGTTCTTCCAACATGGTGATGCTTCGATGAGTTTGTTGTTGGTGTTCAACATCTATCGTGTGATTGGTGGTATAGGCGTGGGTTTGGCATCTGCCATTTGTCCTATGTATATTGGTGAGGTGGCTCCTTCAGGCATCCGAGGTATGCTAGTGTCTTGGAATCAGTTTGCCATTATTTTTGGTCAGTTGGTAGTTTATTTTGTTAACTTCATGATATTGGGCCAACACACCAATCCTATTATTGAGTCGATAGGTGAGGGCATCAATGCCGTAGCACCGGGAAGTGACCCTTGGACCATAGAAACGGGTTGGCGATATATGTTCGGTAGTGAGGCGGTGCCCGCTGGTTTGTTCGCCATACTGATTTGCCTTGTGCCAGAAACCCCACGTTACTTGGTAATGGTAGGTGATGATGTCAAGGCACAACGCATCTTGGAACGTATCAATGGAACCAACATAGCTCAGGAGATTTTGCACGAAATTAAGGATACGATTACTGAAAAGACAGAGAAATTGTTTTCCTATGGCTTTTTGTGCATTTTTATAGGCATTATGCTGAGTGTTTTCCAACAGACAGTAGGTATCAATGCCGTATTGTATTATGCTCCTCGCATCTTTTCCGATATGGGTACTGAGAGTCCAATGGTACAAACTGTCATTATGGGTGTGGTCAATATTATCTTTACCCTTGTGGCTGTCTTTACCGTTGAGAAGTGGGGACGTAAGCCTTTGCTCATCAGCGGCTCTATCGGTATGGCAATTGGCGCTTTTGGCGTGGCATTGACTTTTGGTAAGGCTGGAATGGAGATTATCACCATGTTGAGTATCATGGTTTATAGTGCTTCGTTCATGATGTCATGGGGGCCTATTTGCTGGGTGCTCATTGCTGAGATATTCCCAAATACCATTCGTGGAAAGGCGGTAGCCATCGCTGTCGCATTCCAATGGATATTTAACTGGATAGTCAGCTCATCCTTCGTGCCGATGTTCAATATGCGTTTAGGCGACGATGCCAACTTCGGTCATTGGTTCACTTATGGTCTTTATGGTACCATCTGTGTGATAGCCGCTATTTTTGTATGGCGAATCGTTCCCGAGACCAAAGGTAAGACATTGGAAGATATGAGCAAGATGTGGCGTAAGGATAAGTAACCGTTTTTGACGATTTTGTTTGCAAATATGGGGTGTATGCACTATCTTTGTAGCGAGACTAAAATAAAATATTAATATATGTCATTTGCGTTTTATCTGATTATTTGTGTGTTTGTCTTCGGATACCTCTGCATTGCTTTGGAGTATCCATTGAAGATTAACAAGGCAGCTACGGCATTGCTGATGTGTGCCGTGTTGTGGACCATCTTCGCCATGTCGGGCACTGGAGCTATGTCTCTGGCATTTGGTGAAGGCATCACAACAGAGAACTTCCGTGATTTTCTTTCCACCAACATTGTGCACCATTTAGGTGAAACGGGTGAGACCGTATTTTTCCTTTTGGGTGCTATGACCATCGTGGAGGTGGTTGACCGTTGGGGTGGTTTCCGTGTCATCACTGATCGAATCAATGCTACATCAAAAGTAGAACTGCTGTGGATTTTAGGTATTCTGGCATTCTGTTTGTCTGCCATCCTTGATAACCTTACCACTACCATCATGATGTGTACTTTGTTGAACAAGATTATTCCTGTAAGAAACGATCGTTGGTTCTTTGCCAGTATGATTGTCATTGCAGCCAATGCCGGTGGTGCATGGACTCCTATTGGCGATGTAACCACCATCATGTTGTGGATTGCTGGTAAGGTAAGTGCATTGAATATCATGCAGATGACTGTATTGCCAAGTATCGTCAGTATCCTGGTGCCTTTTGCTATCCTTTCTTACACATTGCGTGGTGGTCATATTGAAGCACCAACCAATGATGAAGTGGATGACAGTCCTGCTTCTCGCGTTCCTTCTCACCAGCGTATGATTGTGCTTTGTTTAGGCGTGGGTGTACTTATCTGCGTACCTATCTTCAAAAGTATTACCCATCTGCCTCCATATATTGGTATCCTAGGTGCTTTAGGCCTTGTATGGATGGTGACTGAGTTGATGCGTCCTAAAGATCCTGCTGAACAGAATTATCACTCTTTGAAATTGTCCCATATCCTGCGCAGGGTAGATTTGTCTAGTATCATCTTCTTCTTGGGTATCTTGATGGCTGTAGGTGTGCTGCAGGTTTGCGGTCATTTGTCTATGTTGGCCAACAGCCTTGATCATATTGCTTTGGCGGAACCTTATAAGTACTTTACCATTGATACTATTATTGGTGTATTGTCAAGTATTGTGGATAATGTTCCTTTGGTGGCTGGTACGATGGGTATGTATGATTTCCCAATCGACCACTATTTCTGGGAGATGTTGGCGTACTGTGCTGGTACGGGTGGTAGCATCTTAATTATCGGTTCTGCTGCCGGTGTGGCTGCCATGGGTATCGAAAAGATAGACTTCATATGGTATTTTAAACACATCACTTGGATTGCCTTAATCGGGTATATCGCAGGTGCCTTGTTCTACATCGGACAATATATGGTGATTCATTAATAATTAATCCCCCGCCAACTTGGCGGGGGATTCTTTTTTATCTCACTCTCTTTAATACCATAGCTGTTCTAGCTGGTACATATAGCTGTAGCCAGCCTTTATGTTGTTTCCTATAAATAGGATCTGGCATGGTGAAATGTTGAATGTTATCATTGTTTAGTCCGTTACCACCAAAAGCTTTATTATCAGTATTTAATACCACCTCATAGCTGCCCTCTGGTACCAAGAAGCCGTAGTCTGTAAATGACCTAACAGGGTTGAAGTTGAATACAAATATCAGATCATCACGTTTGTAAGCTAATATCTGGTCGCCGTCATTGTGCCATATCTCTTGCACCTTGGTCTTCTGGAAACGTTTCACACTCTTGATGACGCTCAGCATGGCTTGATCGAAGTCTCCCAAGTAATGATAACACAGGTTCTTGTTGTCTACCAAATCCCACTGACGGCGAGCATACTTATGGCTCCATCCGTTACCCTCACGAGGAAAGTCAATCCATTCAGGATGTCCGAATTCATTACCCATGAAGTTCAGGTAACCACCATTGATAGTAGATGCAGTGAGCAGACGGATCATCTTATGCAGGGCAATGCCACGATGCACGGTGTAATTCTCGTCACCTTTTTGGAAGTGCCAGTACATATCGGCATCAATCAAACGGAAGATAATGGTCTTGTCGCCTACAAGTGCTTGGTCGTGACTCTCAGCATAGCTGATGGTCTTCTCATCCTCACGACGGTTGGTCACCTCCCAGAACATACTGCTTGGTTTCCAGTCTTCATCAATCTTCTCCTTGATTGTCTTGATCCAATAGTCGGGTATATTCATTGCCATACGATAGTCGAAACCATAGCCGCCGTCATCAATAGGTGCAGCCAAGCCAGGCATACCTGACACTTCCTCAGCGATAGTGATAGCATGTGGGTTCACCTGATGAATCAGACGATTGGCTAGGGTAAGATAGCAAATGGCATTGTCATCCTCATGCCCATTGAAATAGTCGCCATAACCCATAAAAGCCTCGCCCAAACCATGGCTGTAGTACAACATGGAAGTCACACCGTCAAAGCGGAAACCATCAAACTTGAATTCCTCCAACCAATACTTGCAGTTAGAGAGCAGAAAATGCAATACATTGTCTTTACCATAGTCAAAGCACAGCGAATCCCATGCTGGATGTTCGTGTCGATCTCCTGGGTAAAAATATTGGTTAGGGTCACCTGCGAAGTTGCCCAAGCCTTCCACCTCATTCTTAACAGCATGGGAATGAACAATGTCCATAATCACTGCAATGCCCATTTGGTGAGCAGTGTCTATTAGTTCTTTCAACTCATCAGGCGTTCCAAAACGAGATGATGGAGCAAAAAAGCTAGATACGTGATAACCGAAACTTCCATAGTAGGGATGTTCCTGAATCGCCATAATCTGTATGCAGTTGTAACCATCTTTTGCTACGCGAGGCAATACATTGTCCTTAAACTCTAGATAGGTGCCCACCTTCTCGGCATTCTGACTCATGCCCACATGGCACTCGTAGATGAGTAAGGGGTTGGTATCGGGCTTGAACTTCTTCACTTTAGCTTGATAAGGTTCAGTTGGATCCCATACTTGCGCACTAAATATTTTGGTAGCATCATCTTGTACAACACGAGTAGCCCATGCAGGAATGCGTTCGCCCTCCCCTCCGTTCCATTTTATCTTTAATTTAAACAGATCTTCATGATGCAGCGCATTCAGTGGCAATTTGATTTCCCAGTTGCCGTCTTTTTTGGGTTTCATGGCAAATTTAGAATCTTCCTGCCAATTGTTAAAGGTACCTATAACATAAATCTCTGTAGCATTAGGTGCCCATTCGCGCAATACCCAGTTCTTATCAGTCTTGTGCAAACCAAAATAGAGATGACCGTCAGCAAAATCAGCTAAGGTCTTTCTACCATTCTTAGTCAATTGTTTTTCTTTGTATAGAAAATGCTCATGTCGTCCATTGATGGCGTCAGCGTATGGCTCCAGCCACGGGTCGTTTTTAATCAAGTTCAAGGTATTCATATTCTCAGTATTAGTTATTTCTATTAAAGTCATCTACTGTATAGTTCAAGAAGTCTAGGAAAGGTTTAGATACTCTAGCCAAATCCACTAACAACTCTACAAAGTCAGACTGGTTGAAGAAATTATCGTCTAAACGATAAAACACCCCGAAATCCTTTGGCTTCAGCAAATCCATGTAAGGAAAGTCCTTGGGAAATCCTTTAGGATTCACTTTCAACCTCTCTTCACCTATTGTAGGGAAGTATTTCTTGAATTGCGTGTTCTCTATGATGCTACGATATTCATTTATGCCATCATAGATGGAATAGCGTATCTCTTGCAATTGTTTAGGAGTAAGTCCATAGGTCCCACCCGCATAAAAGCAACCTTCGGGTTCCAAGTGATAATAATAGCCCAAATGCAACGACTTCTTCCCTTTTGCAGAGATAAAGCCTCCAATATGCGTTTTATAAGGGCTTTTATCATACGAGAAACGCACATCACGATAGATGCGCCATGTGCAGTCCTTGGGTTGCAAATGTCTGACAGAAGGATCAAACTCACCTATACGTGCAATGAGTATCGTCAGTAACTTGTCAAACTCCTGCATGGCAGCTTGGTAAAGCCACTTGTGCTCATTGAACCACTCGCGGTCATTATGAGCAGTTAGTTGCCGTAAGAAATCTAATATAAGTTCAACATTCATCATTCATCATCCTTATCTTTATTCTACCTTCAGCGTATTAGTGCCACTCTTCAAAGGGTGATCCTTGCCATTATACCGAAAAATTCCATCCATGCCATTAGGCAACTCAATCACTGCTTGTAAGCTGTTGCTACTCTTCTTATAATTCACCTTGATAGTGCCTTGTGGATGAGGTATGCTGCCACCAATCTGCTTGATATCACCCAGTCGGAGAAATTCCAGCCAGGCAAGCCCTTGATGCGACCATCAGCCTCTTGGTACTTGTTAAAATAGTGTATAATTTGCTCGGCACCAGGAATCAGGTCGAGCACCAATGCCTGGTCCTTACCATAGCGCATATAATCGTGGATAGAGTAGATGTAACTCAACGCATACGGGGTGATGTATTGAGCAAGCTCCGAAGGAGCACGACCCATTGTCACGCCTTCGGCATTACGGCTCATATCTGATTGTATCAGGAAGTTCTTCCACAAAGTGTCGTCACCACTGTTGTAGGCAGGGTCTTGGATGCCTTTCCAACTTTCATCCGTATTCACCACTTTAGCATCGCCCTCACCCATCATTAGGAAGCCTGTACGAACGGTGGCGTTAGGAACTGGGGTGAAGCTACCTTCGTTCCATACTTGTGCTGCCAATGCATTCTTGCCGGCCTTAAGATAAGGAGCCAAATCCACTGTTTCATAGTTCCAATGCTTGCTGTCACTGCGAGCTGGACCTAAAGAAACTAACTCACCATTGACATATAACTTATAGCGCGTGTCGCCACTCACATAAACCTTAAACGCTGTGGGCTTAGTAGCTA
The DNA here is from genome assembly GCA_016284115.1 of Bacteroidaceae bacterium. The sequence continues at coordinate 4,125 of JAEEOD010000358.1, read as the reverse complement.
AATTAATATCTTTGCGAAAGTAGTAAACGCCATAGTCTTTAGGTTTTGCTCCATCTACTTCAATCCAGGCGGCATCCCACATCTCCTTCATCATGTCATACGAGGTGCGGTTTTTCAGCAGCATCTTCAAATACACATAAGGGTACTGTGCAAGAATAGAGGTTGGCAATAAGGTAACTATTGCCATTACAATGGCAAATAAAAATCTTTTCATGTCGTTAAAGATTATCTTTCAGGCAAAGATAATCATTAAGATTGATAAAGACAAATCATTAATGAAGTATTGTTAAAGAATATGGCTTGTCGGACAAGGCTAGACCACGTTTTTTGTTGGGCCTTGGACCCATGTCAAACTCGATGACACAACCCCTTGTAAGTTGGCTATGGGTAATGTACAACTTGGAATAGGGTTGACCATTGATACGGACACGTTGCACATAGCGGTTTTTGTCACTCACATTCGGTGCCTTGATTTCCACTTCTTTCCCGTTCTCAAGAGTTACCTTCATATAAGGTAAGTAGGGGGCTCCCAACACATACTGGTCGGTCCCAGGAGCCACAGGGTAAAAGCCCATGGCGGAGAAAATATACCATGCCGACATTTGTCCACAATCGTCGTTACCACCTAAGCCTCGGATATGGTTGCGATACATCTTGTTCAAAATGGTGCGCAACCACTCCTGTGTCTTCCATGGGGTGGAGGTCCATGCATAGAGGTAAGGCACATGATGTGATGGTTCATTGCCGTGTACGTAACCACCCACCAGACAATCTATCGTGATGTCTTCATTGTCAGCATAATATTTCTCTGGCAAGTTCATAATGAAAAGGTCGTTAAGCTTATCGAGAAAAGCCTTTTCACCTCCCATTGCCTCTATCAGTCCATATACATCATGTGGCACATGAAAAGAGAAATTCCATGAATTGCCTTCGATAAATCCCTCGTCATATGTCTGGTAGGGGTCAAGGTCTTTCTTGAACTCTCCATTTAGGTAGCGTGGCGAAGCAAAGCCTATTGAAGTGTCAAACGTATTGCGATAGTATAGGGCACGCTTTCCAAACTCAGATGCCACCTGCTCATTACCTATCGCCTTGGCAGCAGCATAGATGGTCCAGTCGTCGAAACTATATTCCAATGTATTGGAAGCAGCTGTGTTGTCTGTATCGTAAGGTGCGTAGCCCAGTCGTATGTAGTCTGTTACACTAGGGAAATAGCGATTGGTAGCTGTCTGTACCATCGCTTGTAGGGCTTCTTTTTTATCGATATTGGCACCTTTGACAATGGCATCGGCCAACACGGTGACAGCATGATAGCCCGTCATGCACCAACCCTCATTGCCCATAAGACTCCATACTGGCAACATGCCTAAAACTTGCTGATGCTGGTGCTGAATCATTGATTTTACCATGTTGGTGTTACGTGAAGGTTTCAGTAAGCCCAACAAGGGATGCTCGGCACGATAGGTATCCCAAACAGAAAAGACGGTATAGTTGTCGAAATCATTGGCAATATGGATGTTGCCATCTACCCCACGATACTGACGATCTACGTCCATGTAGATAGATGGGTTAATCATCGTATGGTAAAGTGAGGTGTACAGCATCGCCTTCTGGTCATCCGTACCATCACAATCAATGGCAGACAGCTCGTGGTTCCATGCCGCACGGGTCTCACTACAGATGGTTTCGAACGACTTACCCATTGCTTCCGCACGCAGGTTCTTCAATGCACCTTCAGTAGATACAGCGGAAAGAGCTACCTTCACCACCAGTTCAGAAGAGGAAGTCTCATTAAAATTGAAATATGCTACCATATTTCGCCCCGCCATATCGGGGAAGTTGTGGTAGCGGTCAAACTTACGCCAGAAACCTGCATATTGCTCGGGTTTTCTGTCTTGATAACCATAACTACTGATGGGCTTGGAGAATGAAATGGCGAAATAAGTATAGTTGGTGCGTGCCCAACCATCGGTAATGCGATAGCCAGTGAGGAGGGTATCGTTTACCACGCGCAAAGTAGACCATAGCACTTTGCCATCATAATTGTAAAGACCATGCAGCAGGTCAAGGATAATTCGTTGGTTGGCTTTGTCAGGGTAGGTGTATTTATGCACACCTACACGTTGGGTCGCTGTCAGTTCAGCTTTCACGCCATTATCTGCAAGGGTAACGGCATAATAACCAGGCGATGCTTGCTCTGAGTCGTGCGAGAAGCGCTGACGATAGCCATTGTCAGGGTCATCCTTTGTGCCAGGGTTGAGTTGTAAGTCACCTGTTTGCGGCATCAGCATGATGTCACCCAAGTCTGAATGTCCTGTACCACTCAAATGGGTATGACTGAACCCCACAATGGTGTTGTCGGTGTGCTGATAGCCAGCACAATACTCATACACTTTGCCTTGATACACTCCGTTGATGTTGTGGGGGATAGTATCGGTATCAGGACTGAGTTGTACGATGCCGAAAGGTGCACAGGCACCCGGGAAGGTGTGTCCCATGCCCTCGGTTCCTATCATTGGGTTGACATAAGATGCTTTATCATCAGTCTGGTCGGCCTTTGCTAAAAGGAATGGCATGGCTACAACTACCGCAAAAAGGATGTTTTTTTTCATAAACTTAATCTCCCAAAGCTTTGCCAGATGTCAGGATATCTACTAAAGGCTTATCTTTGTAAGATTCCGTACGCTGGTCCCAGAAGCCGAAGTCCCCGTCGTAGCACCAGGTGGTCCAAGCGATATCGAACTCGTCGAACACCTCAATCATGTCTTTGTACCACTTGTAAGCCAAGTCGCGCTCTACGGGTTCATATACACCCCATTCGCCGCAGAACAACTGCAAGCCGTATTTCTTGGCAGCAGCGATGGCATCCTTGAAGTCCTCACGAATCTTGTTCTTGTCCCATACCTGAGTAAGGAATGGTTTCAGCTCTTCCTTGATTTCCTCTGGGGCAGCGTCGTAATCCTCTTGAGTAATGAGCACACCTGGGTAGTTGATATTGCCCTTGAACCTGCCCAATGGGGTCCAGAAGGCACCACGATGGGTGATAATCATGGGGTGGTAATAGTGGAAAGAGAGGACGAGATTTTTGTCGCCTTCTGGCACACGCAAGTACTTGATAGTCTCATAGTCTTGCCAACGGTTAGAGCCCACTACCAACGTGCGTTGCGGCTCAATGGCACGCATGGCCTTGTGTACTTTCTCTACCACTACGTTCCACTGCTCGTGTTCAGGAGCTACAGGCTCGTTCATGAACTCGTATGCCACAGAGTCGTTGCTATAAACTTTCAGCACATCCGACAATTGATACCACATGTCGATGAGTTTTTGCTGTGATTCTTCTGACGTAAAAAGGGTATTGGAGTTGTCGTTGTCGATGAAACGGTGAGAGCGAATGATGTGGAGGTCAACGATGACACGCAGGTGGTGTTTCTCAGCTAGGTTGATGGCATTGGTCAGTAAACCCCATGCCTCTGGCAGTTTGTTGCCGTCTTCATCCCAGAACTGTACCTCATCGATAGGGATGCGTACAAAGTCGAACCCCAACTGCTCTAAACGGGCAAAGTCGTCTTCCTGAATATGGTTTCTGCGTTGTTCGCCTGTTATCCTTGACTGTGACAGCCAGTGGCTCAGGTTAGTGCCTCGCTTAATGTTGAAGTTGTTTACTCCGTCTTCTTGCTGACTTGCACAAGAGGCCAGAAACATTGTTGTTATTAAAAGTGCCAGTAATGTAAAAAACTTTTTCATAAACTCTTTGTTTTAGTTGATTATTATGCTACAAAGATACTCTTTTTTTTCGCTTATTTCATCATCTTTTGTCCAATATTTGTGCAGTCGTTGTGAAAAAAGTTGGTATGTTTTTTGTGTTTTTTGATGTTGTTGTTGGTGGTGTCTGGCTGGGAATTGTCAAGACGTAGAAGATTGTTATTTCTGTACGCAGGATTTGCTATGGGTAGCCGCAGTATCTGCTATCACTCGTCGCAGTATCTGCTATGGGGGGAAAGGAGATACTGCGTTGGGTGAAAGGAAGTCTTCCGACGACCCATAGGAGATATTCCTTTCATCCATAGTAAACTCTCCTTTCCAGTGCTGAGTTTTTCCTGAGAAGTGGGGTTGATCTTGCAAAGG
>JAEEOD010000357.1 GCA_016284115.1 Bacteroidaceae bacterium | reverse complement strand
GTTGACTGGGGGGGCTCCCATGACGGTGTTGCCGTTGATTTTCGAACCTATGATTTCGCCGCCATTGTCGTTTACAGGTCGGTTCGACATGCGTGTGTCTTCCGGATTCTCAAAGCGTGTGTACTCACCGCGGAATGTAAGGAGGACATCGCCTGTGGCACCTTTACGATGCTTGGCAATGATGATTTGAGCCATGCCGTGCAGGTCGCGCCCGTTGTCGTCCTGATAGATATGGTAATATTCAGGACGGTGTACGAACAATACCATATCGGCATCTTGCTCGATGGCACCCGATTCACGCAGATCGCTGAGCTGGGGGCGTTTGCCTTCCAGTCCTTCGCGACTCTCCACGCCACGGTTCAACTGTGAGAGTGCCAGGATGGGTATGTCAAGCTCTTTGGCCAGTCCCTTTAGAGAGCGGGAGATAGTGGACACTTCTTCCTGACGTGAAGAGAAGCGCATGCCGTTGGCATTCATCAGCTGCAGGTAGTCGATCATGATGATTTTCACACCGTGCTCTCTTACCAGTCGTCGGGCTTTGGTGCGCAGTTCAAACACCGAGAGTCCTGGTGTGTCGTCGACGTATAGCGGTGCCCCGTACAGGTTGTTGATGCGCTTGTCCAGTCGGTCCCACTCATCGGGCTGTAGCTGTCCACTCTGTAGGTGTGAGCCTTGAATCTCACAAACGTTTGAAATCAAACGGTTCACCAGCTGCACGTTCGACATCTCAAGCGAGAAGAAGGCAATGGGGATTCTCGCATCCGTTGAAATGTTCTTTGCCAGTGAGAGGGCGAACGATGTCTTACCCATGGCGGGGCGTCCGGCTATGATTACGAGGTCAGACGACTGCCAGCCAGATGTGATGTCGTCAAGTTTATGGTAGCCTGTGGGCACACCTGTCAGACCGTCGGTGTTGGCAGCAGCTTTGCTGATGATGTCGATGGCATTCTTGATGACGGGATCTACCTGAGTCTAGTCCTTCTTCATGTTCTTCTGCGAGAGCTCGAAGAGTGAGCCTTCGGCCTCCTGCATCAGCTCATCTACATCAATGGTCTCGTCGAATGCCTTCGTTTCAATATTGCCTGCAAACGAGATGAGTTGTCGAGCCAAAAACTTCTGTGCAATAATTCTTGCGTGATATTCGATGTGGGCGCTCGATGCTACCTTTGATGAGATTTCTGCAATGTAAGCAGGGCCGCCCACCTCTTCCAGCAGTCCTTTCTTGGCCAGCTGTTCGGTTACGGTAAGCATGTCAACTGGCTTTTCTTCCAAGCTCAGGTCGCGTATGGCGCTGTAAACCATTTGGTTGCGTGGCTCGTAGAAGCTTTCAGGATAAAGCATCTCGCATACTATAGCGTAGGCATCTTTGTCTATCAGTAGCGCTCCTATCACCGCTCTTTCCACTTCGGCAGCTTGTGGCTGCAGGTGGACATAGGTGTTGTCGATAGGTTGTTGCCGGTTTGTTCGGCGTTTGTTGTTGTTTGTCTCTGGCATATTTTCAATGTTGCTTTTTCTAAGTCTGCAAAATTAGTTTTTTTTTTCCATATTCTTGTCGTTACGGATAAAAAAGTGAATTTTAACCTAAATTATTCATGAACATTATAACATTATGTTATATCTTCTTTGCCTACGGCATAACACGAATAATCATGAATGATCATCAATTAATCACTGAAGTTTCCCATCCCAATAATGAAAGTTAAGTCTTTATTTATCAAGAATTAGAGATTTAGAGAATTTTTTATTGCAAAAAGAGAATTGTTTGGAATTACCAGTCGCAAGCGACTAGAACCCTGCGGACTGAAACGGAAATGGCTGGCCATTTCTTCTCAAATTCCCAATAATTCTACTAAACTACTAAGAGAAATTCTCTAATTCTCTAATTCTTGATAAATAAAAAGAGGATGGGAAACTTCAATTAATCATTAATATTTATGAAACATTCATGGTTATTCATGGCTATTCATGTTACGCCGTAGGCATAGATTATTTCCATGAATAATTCAGGTTAGCTGTTTGAAAAAAAGAGAGAAAGTTCGCGGTCATTTGGTCATTTGGTCATTTGGTCAAAATCGTTTTCAAGTGTCAAAATCCGCCACTATATAATAAATATTATATTTATATATAGTGAGTGAAATGACCGAATCCGAAAATGAAAATGACCATTTTGACCTTGACCACTTTGACCACTTTTTTTGCAAATTGTGTACGCCGTTTGTCTGTTTCAATTGAAGATTCTGAGCTGACCCGACAAAATGTCGTGTCAGGTCAAATTGCTTATATTTGCGCTGTTCTATAAAATTATCCTGTTCAAAACCGCATTGTTTATAATGATTTTTGTATCTTTGTGCACGAAACGTGTCATTTGGTCATTTGTCATTTGGTCAAAATCGAAAACGTACAGTAGGAGCCGGCATGGGTGAAAACATGTGGGTCCAGATTTGTAGTCTGATGTGTCAGGTACCAGGTTCCTGACACCCTGTTGCACATTCTATTAAATTATGTGTATTTTTTTCATCGTAAATGCTAAGTTCTCGAAAAATCTTCGTATCTTTGCAGACTAACAAAATGAGAATACGGGTATGAATGACGACAGATATATACGTTCCGTAAAGGATTTAGAGAAAGTTGGTTGTAAGTGGTGGCCTAAGGATGTAAGAGACGAGGCTATGAAAGTTAGTATCTTGCAATATTTGCTGGATTCTCAGGAAAAGTTTATTTCTCTGCTGACATTGGCAGACAGGAATAAGCCAGAAAACCTTTTCAACCTGATTGATGCTTCAAGTTTCGAGTATCACCTTTTCCTAAAACACCTGACTCAACGAAGTGAAGTCGTATGAGATAGACGAGGATTTCTTTAATTCATTGGAGGAAGAATAATAAAAGCAACGACATGCCAAAGATATTATTATACATAACTGCTAAGGTGATATGGAATTTTCTGTTCTGGAATACCGACTACTACGAGAACCGTGCGCATGTGCATGTAGGTAAGCGCAGCACAGAGCACCTATGTAAGATATGGCTTGAGCCTGTTGTGGAGATTGAAGATAAAGGCGATCTAACAGATGCGCAAGTAAAGGAGGTAATGAAGATTGCCACCGACTATCGTGAAAAACTTCTCAGTCAGTGGAAACAATTCAAGCAGGGCAAGCCCATAAGAATTATAAAAGTCAATAAAATAAAATAGCTTATGTACAAGACAGAAGGATATTGGAACGTGACACCTCGCATCAAGCGATTGTCGTTCCCTCACAGAGGCAAGTTTCAGGTTGACCTGCAAGACGGTCGCTCCATCATGATGCCCATATCGGCATTCCCGTCGCTAAAACGTGTTCCCGTCAAGGAACGCGAAAAGTGGTACCTGATGGGCGGTGGTGTGACATGGGATTCTTGTTCGGAAGTCATCCATATTGAACAGATTCTGGGAAATTACCAGAATTATGCACATGAGACGGAGACATTATCACAACCCTGAAAGTATTTCCGTTACATTGACTTCATCGGATGCTAATCGTCTTGGAGTTATCCAGCACAACAGAGCCAGACACATTACACCTCGCGAATGTGCAAGATTGCAGGGATTCCCAGATACATTCAGATTGCATCCCACAGATGCGTGGTCTTATAAGCAGTTTGGCAATTCTGTGTCTGTGCCTGTTGTGGAGGCTGTCTTCGATGAGTTCTTAAAGAATAACATCGCAGCACTTGGATGGGGCAATTCTACACATAGTTGTAATCTGCGATGTGTAAATGAATGATTTTAATTGGTTAGCACTATAAGATTTGTGTATTAGTTATGGCAAGAGACGACGTTTGGACTGAAAAGCAAATTACTATAGGTGTGTCATGTACCAGGTTCCCTGACACTTTTTTTGACATTTTGTTTTTTTTGTCACACGCGCGGTCATTTGGTCATTTGTCATTTGGTCAAAATCGAAAACGTACAGTAGGAGCCGGCATGGGTGAAAACATGTGGGTCCAGATTTGGAGTCTGATGTGTCAGGTACCAGGTTCCTGACACCACAAATAATGGAGATGTTCAAACGAGCATCCTCGGTGGTTAGCCACTCAGTCAAGGCTTCAATCTCGGCAGTCACTCCGAAGAGCGCATCCAAGTGCTTTCGGCTATAGTAGTTCTTGCCAGCAATCTTGCAAATGGGTACTTGGTTTTTCTTGGCAGAAGCATAGAGCCAAGACTTCTTTAGCTTGTAGATTGCCATAACGTCCTCGCCAGAGATGTATTCAAGTGGTTCTGATGACCTCATACCTATTTCGGGTATGTGGTTATTGGCTTTTCTCGCTGGCTTACTTGAATCACGTCTTTTCTTCAACGACAGGGAAGAAGAAGTCATAGGCTTGTATGTTGGCAATACTCTATGATAAGGATTGCCAGCATGCATCGTCTCGATGTCTGCCTTACGGACGAATGCCATTCGGCTGCTGATTCGTGATGCAGGCAGTTTACCTTCGATCTCCAATGTACGTCACCCTTCGTGTCTCATTCATGTATGTAACTTCTTCTGGTATGACTACATTTCCAGAATAGGAAGAAGCACCACGATAGGTGACTGCCAATTTCGTGCCATTATTCACATAATTGTAATAAATGGTAACGTCGTCAGCATTTTTTACTTCAATGTCATGAGCACTCGCCACTATAGGTAGCATCATCATCACGAGTAAAAATAGATTTTTTTTCACCCGAAAATGGGTGTCGTTTTGTTTGGAACGGCACTCTTTTTTTATTACTTTTGCACTCCAACAACCCTAAAGCGCTACTGATGAAACGACTTAAATTCATAAATTTTAAGAATAGGGGAGGGTAAAACACTAACCCCGAAGTATGCCTTT
>JAEEOD010000356.1 GCA_016284115.1 Bacteroidaceae bacterium | reverse complement strand
CTTGACAAGAACATTGAAGTGATTTGGGGTGAGGCAGAGGATTCTTCTTTGGGCGAAAATGTCAAGTTCACCGTATTGGCTACCGGCTTTGGTTCATCTAGCATCCCAGGTATGGAGCGACTGCAACATCAACGCTCTAAAGAAGAGCTGGAAGCTCAGGAGGAACGTGAGGCACAAGAGCAAGAACGCATTGACCGCATCTACGGCCGCAACACACAAAAGAAGCGTCCGCATCATCTTCCTTATGTACTTACCGTCGATGATTTTGACAATGACGAACTCATACAGGCAATAGAGAGCAGTCCTACTTACCTGCGTAACCGCACCACCCTCAACCAGTTGAAGGAAAAGGCGGTAGCTATAGAACAGCCTGTCGACGAAAAGCCTACTCTTGACGACGGCATTATCCATTTTGAATAAGTATCATCTAAAAATCTTAAACATTATGCTATTTGAACAAGTAAGCAAAGATATCATCGCTGCCATGAAGGCACACGATAAAGTGGCATTGGAAACCCTGCGCAACATTAAGAAAGTGTTTCTCGAAGCCAAAACAGCTCCTGGAGCCAACGATACCCTCGAAGATGCTGATGCGTTGAAACTCATTCAGAAACTGGTAAAGCAGGGCAAGGACGCTGCTGAGATATATAGTCAGCAGGGTCGTGCCGACCTGGCAGAAGCTGAGCTGGCACAGGTGAAGGTAATGGAAACTTACCTGCCTAAGCCGTTAAGTGACGAAGAATTGACAGAGGCCATCAAGCAGATTATTACCGAAACTGGTGCTACTAGCATGAAAGATATGGGCAAGGTAATGGGTATCGCTTCCAAAGCCCTCAGTGGAAAAGCTGAAGGCAGAGTCATTTCAGCCAAGGTAAAAGAATTGCTAAGCTAGCTTAGACAATTTACCATATCTACCCCCTAATTAGCAAGGTTTGTTCTAAAAAAAATGGACAAATCTTGCTTTTATTATATGTTTGCATTACCTTTGTGATACTAATAACCTTAAAATTAATACCTGCAGGATATGAAAACTAACAGAAGAAATTTCCTGAAAAGTCTTGGTGGACTGGCCCTGTTTACCATCGTGCCACGTCCTGTATTGGGCATGGGCTATATGGCTCCATCCGACCAGCTTACCAAAGGCATCATCGGTGTAGGCGGCATGGGTAGAGGTCACGTCAACTACGGAGGCACCCGTTTGGTGGCCATCTGCGATGTTGACCGTAACCACCTGGAAGCAGGCAAGAACCTCGTTAAAGAGAGCATTGCCACCTACCACGATTTCCGCGAGTTGATTCACGACCCCAATGTTGACATTGTTCACATCGCCACTCCTCCTCACTGGCATGCATTGATGACGGTAGAGGCAGCTAAGGCTGGTAAGGACATCTGGTGTGAAAAGCCAATGACCCGCACTATCGGCGAAGGCAAACGTGTGGTAGAAACCGTACAACAGTTCGGTCGTATATTCCGTTTGAACACCTGGTTCCGTTTCACCGACCAATTCTATGGCTTAGGTACAACCGTCAAGCCTTTGAAGAAATTAGTGCAAAGTGGTTTGCTGGGTTGGCCACTGAAGGTCACCATCAGCGCTCATACCGGCTTTAACTGGAAGTTCTATTGGGTAGGCAAGGAAGACCTTGAACCAATGCCTATCCCTGCAGAGCTTGACTATGATTTCTGGTTAGGTCCGGCACCTGAAAAACCATATAATCCACATCGTGTTCACCAGACCTTCCGTGGATACTGGGACTACGATGCTGGTGGTTTGGGCGATATGGGACAGCACTACATCGACCCTGTACAGTATATCTTGGGCAAGGACGATACCAGTCCTATCAAGGTAGAGGTTGATGCACCACAGCAGCATCCCGATGCAGTGGGCACCTGGCGCAGCATCACCTACACCTATGCAGATGGCTGCCAGATTGTATTGTGGGGTGGCGACTTCGGCGACCCGAACACGCCATACATCGCCGGTCCAAAGGGTAATGTCTATAAGAACTTCGTTTGCGACATCCCAGACTGGGAGAAGAAGTTGGCAGACTATCCAGACCCAGCACCTCAGGTAACTGATTTCATGGAAAGCGTGCGCACCCGCAAGCCGTTTGCTCTCAACGAGACCAAGGGCTTCCGCTCAGCTACCATCGTCAACATGGGTGCTTGTGCTTTGCGTCTGAACCGTACACTTGAGTTCGATCCTGTGAAACTGCAGTTCATCAACGATGAGGCTGCTAACCGTCTTATCAACCAGCCAATGAGAGGCGAATGGAAGATGTAACATAAAACTATGAACATTATGAAAAGATATACATTCTTATTTGTTTCGCTCTTGGTTAGCTGCTTGCTGGTGGCACAAGGTCCTGCTAACCGCACAGCCAGAACCATCGCTGCTGATGTACTGGCACAGATGCCTGCACAGAACCAAGAGAACTTCAATAGCCTAATGAACGACCTAGCTGAGAGTGGTGAAGAAGGTATCCTTATCCTCACCCAGATGCTCAAGGCCCCAGGTCAGGGAAGCAACGCACAGGTAGAATATGCTTTGAGCGGACTTACCGCTTATGTCAGCGCTTCTGGTCGTGAAGCCCAGCAAACTGTAGTACTGTCAGCCCTCAATAAGGCAGCAGCACAGGCTACCAACGCCACCATAAAGGCGTTCCTTGAAAATCAGGCAAGTATGCTGAACCGTCCATACGCTATGGCAGAAACAGTTACTCCTGCTTTGGCCATCGCACAGCGCAACGCAAAGGCTGCTCTCAAGAGCGGCAAGCAGCAAGACCGCATCAAGTCCATGCTGGAAGTGATGAGTCTGTTGCCTGCAAACGATGCCCAAAAAACAGCACTCGCTGCCCTCAAGGATGGCAACAAGGATTATCGCAATGCCATACTCTCTGCAGTATCCGACAAGGCCGACAAAGGTTTCTACAACACCTTGGTGAAAACCATGCTCAAGGCAAAGCCCGACGTACAGGCCGACATCATCAACTTCCTTGCTGCGGAAGCCGACAAGAGTGCCGACAAGCGCAACCTAGTGAAGAACTCAGAGGCTAAATGGGACAACCCAACCATGAATATCCTGCACAACTATGTCAAGAATAGTGGCAACTTCGACATCGTGGAGGCTTCTGTAAGTGCTTTGCGCAACATTGGCGATGCTTCTTCTATCCCAGTGATTGCCTCTCTACTCAAAAAGTCAGATAGCAAATATGTAGATTTGGCACAAGCAGCTCTGGCATCCTACAATGGCAAGATTAACAGTGATGTAGCTAAGGTAATCAATGATGCAAGTCCTGCTGGTAAGATTGCTGGTATTGAACTGTTGGCAGGTCGCAAGGCTACCGTCAATTTAGGTACTGTTTTGGCACAAATCGACAATGCTGATGCCAATGTGAAGGCAGCTGCTCTCAAGGCTTTGAAAGACTTGGTAAGTCCACAGGACTTCGTCAAGATGTGCGGATTGCTCGAGGATGCAAGTGCTGATGCTTACCAACCTCTGCAACAAGCCATCACAGCTACTTTGGCTGGCCAGACTCCTGAACAGCAAGTCCAAGCTATCAGGCAACGCATGAATCAGGCAGGCACAGGTAAGGGTTATCTCTACTACCCTGTATTAGCTGCTACCAACGACCCATCAGCTTTGCAGATTATCACCAATGCTTTGGCAACTAATGGTCAGTCAGTCGATGGTCAGTCTGCTTTCCAAGCACTACTTACTTGGGCAGGCACTGAGGCAGCACCTCATCTCTATAACATCGCTAAACAGGCTACGGGCGACACCTTCGATAAGGCCTTGGATCGCTATATCGACTTAGGTTCTTCAGAGCGCCTCACAGGTGAGAATCAGTTGCAGATGCTGCGTCAGGCGATGGAGTTGGCCAAGACCGACAAGCAACGTACCAAGATTCTGGAGAAGGTAGATAAGACAGGTACCTTCTTGGGTATGATGATGGCAGGCGATTACATCAATAATCCCGCTTTGCAGCAGACTGCTGCTACTGCTGTGATGGACATCGCTGTGGCACATCCCGAGTACAATGGTGCCAACACACGTGCCCTCCTCAACAAAGTGGTAGAGGTTCTGAGTGGTGGTGATGCCGACTACTTCAAGCAGAACATCAAGAAATACCTCGAAGAGAACTCTGCCAACGAGCAAGGTTTCGTAAGCATCTTCAACGGCAAGGACCTCACTGGTTGGAAAGGTTTGGTAGAAGACCCAATCAAGCGCAGTAAGATGAAACCTGCACAGTTGGCTAAGGAGCAGATCAAAGCCGACGAGCAGATGCGCAAGGACTGGATTGTAGAAGACGGTTCACTGGCTTATGTGGGCACAGGCTACGACAACCTATGTACCGAAAAGCAGTATGGCGACTTCGAGATGCTGGTAGATTGGAAACTCGACCCTAACGGTAGAGAGCCCGATGCTGGTATCTACTTACGTGGTTCGCCACAGGTACAGATCTGGGACACCGCCCGTGTAGATGTAGGTGCTCAGGTAGGCTCTGGCGGCTTGTATAACAACAAGAAGAACAAGGATATCCCATTGGTAGTAGCCGACAATCCTTTGGGTGAGTGGAACTCTTTCTATATTAAGATGGTGGGCGACCGTGTAACAGTGAAGCTCAATGGCGTCTTAGTAGTTGACGATGTAATCCTCGAGAACTACTGGGATCGTTCACAGCCTATCTTCCCAATCGAACAGCTCGAGTTGCAGGCTCATGGCAGCAAAGTATGGTTCCGCAATATCTATGTTAAGGAACTGAAACGTGCTGAAGCGTTCCAACTCTCTGAGCAAGAGAAGAAAGATGGCTTCAAGGTGCTCTTCGATGGAACCAATATGTATCAGTGGACGGGCAACACCGTTGACTACACTATCGAGGATGGTACTATCAGCATGAACCCAAGCAAAGCCTTTGGTGGCAACCTCTATACCGTTGACGAATACGCTGATTTCATCTACCGCTTCGAGTTCAAGCTCACTCCTGGAGCCAACAATGGTGTAGGCATCCGTACCCCAATGGAGGGCGATGCTGCCTATGTAGGTATGGAAATTCAGATTCTCGACTGCGAGCATCCTACTTATAGTTACATCACCCCATTGCAGCACCACGGTTCGGTATATGGCATCATCCCAGCCAAGCCCGATCACCACAGTGCTTTCAAGCCGGCAGGTGAATGGAACGAAGAGGAAATCTATGCTAAGGGCGACTATATCCGCGTCACCGTCAACGGACAAGTCATCAACGAAGGCAACATCCGTGAGGCTACCAAGAACGGCACCGCCGACAAGAAGGAACACCCCGGCCTCTTCAACAAGAAAGGTCACATCGGCTTCCTCGGTCATGGTTCTCCTGTTCAGTTCCGCAACATCCGCATCAAGGAACTAAAATAAGACGAACATCTAAACTCAATTTTTTATAATTAAATGCTGCATCTGATTTCGGATGTAGCATTTTTTTTCTCTATATTTCTAAAGCACTCTAACCACAAGGGCATGACTTACTAAACCTATGTCTAAAACTTGCTGTCACTAGACGTATTTTGTGCCCGACCTACTTACCACGGGAGAACCATCACTCTATTAGGAAAGGGCGGTCGGACCTCCTGTAGTAGACTAAATACCTGTTTTGGGATGTTGCAATAACTACTATCCCCAAGACTAAAGCTTACTATCACCCAAGGGAAAACTTGCTACCACTGGTTGCAGTATCTGCCACAGGTTGCCGCAGTATCTCCTATGGGGGTATAGGAGATACTGGAACGAGTGATAACAGATACTGGAACGGGTGATAGCAGATACTGCGACGACCCGTAGAAATGCCTCCTTTAAAATAAGCAGGAAAAGAGGACTTGGAATGACGAAATTTGGCACTTTTTATACCAAGTTTTTTATCCGTTTTTTTCTTCAGTTGACACCGTTGGCTCTGACGGAAGCATAGAGGATTGGTCAGCATCAACGAAAAGGGTATTATCCATTTCGGCAATGGATTTCTTTTTCTTGTTTTCCTTGGCACCAGCCTTCAGCAAGCTCTTGGCAGCAGTGATGATGCTTTGTCCACCCTCGGCAGTAGTAATCTTCAAACGGTTGATTTTCTTCACGGCATCATTCATGCTGGCCTCCACATCTGTGAAACGAGTGCCAAAGTCTTGCACACGCTCAATCACTAAATTAGCTGCATCAATCATAGCCTGCTGATTCTCAAGTTGACGCACCTGCGTCCACATCATTTCCAACACGCGCAGATTCATATACATAGTTTGAGGTCCAAGTATAAGCACACCCTCATCATAAGCTTCACGCCATAAGGTGGAGTCGTTAAGCAAAGCTAAGTTGAGCGCCCCCTCAATAGGAACATACATGATGGCAAAGTTCAAGCGATTAAAACCATCGGGAAGATATTTGTTGTAGTCCTTTCGTGCCAAGCGTTTCACCTGTGTTCGTACACTGTCAATATGTGCACGGAGATAACCACTCTTTTCAGGGGTACCATCCTCGGCATTCATATAGCGCTCATAATCGGTGAGTGACATCTTAGAATCTACTACCACATGACGGTTGTTAGGGAAATGTAGGATAAAATCAGGAATAAAACCCTTGCCATCATCACCCTTGGCACCTTTACCAAACTGGTCGCGTAGAGTTTCCTGTGTATCAAATTGTTCCCCTTCTTTCAGTCCTAAGTCTTCAAGAAGCTGTTTAAGTTTTAACTCGCCAAAATTACCTTGTATCTTTACCTCACCTGTGAGGGCTCGAGTAAGTCTATCGGCAGTTTCGCCAATGGCTACACTCTTCTGCATATTTATCTTAATGCTCTCATCCAAGCGTGTAAGAGCCTCAGCCTGCTGCTCCTTGTTTCTTAGGAAAGCTTCCTGCATATCTTTAAGGCTCTTCTGTAAAGGGTCAATAATCTTTGATACTTGTTCTTTGTTCTTATCGCCCAACTCTTCCTCACGTTGCTTCAGTACTTTCTCTGAGGTAGTTTGCATCTGCTCCTTGATAAGATTCAACTGCGACTCAATCTGTTTGGCGTTCAACTCCTTCAACGCAACTACCTGCGCATCGTAAGCTTCCTTGCTTTGCTTAAGTTGTAGTTCATAGAATGATTTCAGCTGCTCGACTTGTCTGTCATGCAACTCTTTCTGACCTACTAACTGTTGAGATACGTTGTCAAACTTCTCTTTCGCTACATCACGCTCTGACTTCAAGTCAGATATAATGTTTTGCTTCTCAGCCACCGAACTTTCAAGTTTGTCAATAGTCTCAATAAAAGCTTTCTTGCCTCGGCTACCCATGAAATAACCAAGTACTGCCATCAAGATGACACCTAATATGGTCACTATAAGATCTATTTCCATAACTACAATTATTTACTTATTTCATTTCTGCTGTACACCAATCGGTCTTCCGACATACGTATCATATATTGTTGGATGATGGCTTTGAGGGTGCGCTCCATCTCAGCCTCAACATCACCCAATTGCCCCTTGAGGTTATTTCGCAAGAACCAGTCGGTGCGATAGTTGTAAATAGCCTTCACCTCACCGTTGTCAGTCAACTGCATTACATAGTCGCCTTTCACATATTGGTACATGCCATTATTGTTGTTGATGGCCCAAGTATCAGCATCGGGAGTATGTAGCAAGTCATTGCCGAAAGCCACATAGGGCTCGTCATAACCCAAGTAGCTCAATATAGTGGGCATGATGTCAATCTGTTGTGCTATGCAATGGCGGCGCTCAGCCGGCATTTGTCCTGTTGGGTCAAAGAAGAAGATAGAGCCGCCATACAAGCCTAAGTCGGTCATGTATTCTGGGCGAGTGGTCCAGTTGGTATGGTCTGAGGCAAACACAAACAAAGTATTCTCGTACCATGGCTGCTGCTTTGCAGTTTCGAAGAACCTACGCAAAGCATAATCAACATAGCGGATGCATTTATGAATCGGGTTATCGTCACCAGGCTCATCGACATATACATTACGATAGCGTTCAGGTACGTTATAAGGGTCGTGAGAGCTGGCCGTAAATAATGTAGTAACAAATGGTTGTGGCAATTCGGTCATCTTCAAAGCATAGAATTGCAGGAATTCCTCGTCCCAGATAGCCCAATTGCCATCGAAATCATCATCGCCGTTAAAGCGCTTGTCCTGATTATATTCTGTGCGACCGAAATAGTCGGAAAATTTAGTGGTCTTGGCATACGCGTCAAATCCCATCGACCCATTCTCTGCCCCATGGAAAAAAGCCGAATAATACCCCTTCTTTCCCAATTCACCCGCTAAACCACTTACCTCATTGACCGAAGCAGGAGTCAGGATATAAGGTTCGATGACATGGGGAATACTTGACAAGATTGAGGGCATGGCATCAATGCTTTTACGTCCATTGGCAAAGGTATAGTCAAAAGTAAGCGAATGCTGCAACAGCGAATCCACGAAAGGTGTAAAGCTCTTGTAATTCGGATCGCCCCATATATCGTTGTATGCTCCTATATACTCGCGAGCAAAGCTCTCGAGGATGAGTACCACCACGTTCTTCTTTTGCATCTCCACCGTATCACTGGGCACGATGATGGGCTCGTAAATCTTGCTGAGTTCCTCGCGAGAAAAGAATTTCGGATCTTTATACGCATTCTTGCCAATGGTACGAAGCATCGAGAACGGCGTGTTGAGCACGATGGCCGCTTCGACTGGACGGTTGACATACCTATGGGCATTGCTGATGGTAATGGGACGTATGGCAATAGTAGTACCACCACGTATGCCAAAGACTGTCAAAGGAATAAATCCAAAGAAGCACACCAAATAGAAAAGGTAATACTTTACGTATTGTTTGGGAGTAGAGAAAGACAGTTGGCCTGTTGGCCTAACATAGAGGAACCACATAGAGGCTATGATAACTATTCCTATCAGTACGATGTACCAATAGTTAAGCATTGCAGCACCAAAGATACCCCCGAGGTTTTCCTCATGGCTGAACTCCTGAAATACGCTGGTAGTAGTACGGCGACCTGTATATTTGAAATAGACGGCATCCATTAAGTTGACCACCACCGCTATGCTATTGACTATCACAAACACCCATTTCGCCAAGGTTTGCCAGCTTTCCTTCTCCTTGAAGTGCCAAGGCAGCAACATCAGCAAAGCATAAAACGAGTTGGTTAACAAGATGGAAGCTGTGTCAAACATCCAGCATCCATGCAGCAACTTGGACACTGACAAGGCTTCGAAACCTTCTGAGAAAGTGCCCCAGTTCTCTATGACGTACACTAGACGGCAAACAGCATATACCACATATACCAAGATGAGGTTGAGGATAAAAGCAACCGCATTAGATATCATTGTTCTTTTAATGTTCAGTCCTTTCATAAGATTTTCCTTTTGTTCTTATAATCTTCTATGCGCTTGGCAAACTTAGCATCTTTCTTATTGCCTGCCTCAGGTGAAAACTCTATTACTTCAGGGATTTGCTGACCATAATCCAGTATTTTCTTTCGCTGAGTAATTACCAAAGAATCATAAAGAGCATGCGTCACAGCATCGTAGGCTGTCAACGTAAGACTTTGGTCATCAGCCTGTATTTTTTGGTAATAACGACTGCCAGAGCCAAACTTATCAAATTGCTCATCGAACTCTATGCGATAGTTCTTGGGGGAAAGATGGCTCACCGTATAGACGGGAGTAACAGGTATAATAAGTTTAATATCATGTGCTGTCATACGAGCATAGGCATGTTCATGACCTTGTAACACCAAATCAACTCCATATTCACGGATAAGGTCATCGAACATCCAACGCTGAATAAGGTTGTTGTTTTTGTCTCTGATAGAATAAAGCGGATGATGAATCACCACTATCTTCCACTTGGCCCGACTCGCTTTTAACTGTTGCTTAAGCCAAGCACGTTGGGTAAAAAGGTAGAAAAACTCGCGATTGCTGTCCAGCACAAAGAATTGCACATCCTTATAGCACAAAGTAAAAACTTGGTTGACACCCTCCATGCTATCGAGGAAATAAGAGTGGACGAGCGAGAACCTGCGCTCTAAACTATATATCAAACCCTTGAGATAGTCGTGGTTGCCAGTAGCGGTAAGAACAGGCATTGACTGTCCTATGCTATCAAGTCCTTGGAAAGTTTCTTCCCAATAGGCATCGGTAGGACGTTCGGTTAAGTCACCTCCACATACCAAAAACTGGGCATCGGGATGATGCTGAAAAGCCCCACGCAACAGATGATTGGCTATACCAGCTATGGTATCTTGCACATCACCCACATAGAGGAAGGAAGTGGTGCGATGGTCGGATAGACTAAACGTGTGCCAAGCAGAATAATGATGGTTGGTACACACACGATAACTATAGGTACATCCAGGTTGCAGGTCACGCAAGCGTGCTACATAGAAAACTGCTTTACCGGAACGAGACTCATAGACTTCTCCTTGGGCCTCGATGCGCAATGTATCATTCATATCCGCCAACTCAAGAAAAGAATCATGGAGCGTTTCACCACAACTCCAACTTACATTACGCGAATATGTATCACCATCACCGAAAGTAAGCAAGATACGTTGTGGACTATCAGGCGTGGTGTAAGGTGGCTCGGGAACATTGCCAAACCACACTTCCCAGCGCACATAGCAAAGGATGCCAAGTGCCACTAGCACAATTATCGCTATGAGGGCAAGAATTCTCTTCATTAGTCTTTCTTACGTATAATGGTAAGACCGTCGCGCAAGGGTAAGATTACCTTCTCCACCCTATCGTCGGCAGCTACAAAGTCGTTGAAATGCAGAATGCCCTGTGTTTGTAGGTCGCTTTCACGCACATGCTCATCGGTAACATGCCCACCCCAAAGGGTATTATCTGCCAAGATATAGCCACCTGGACGCAGATGAGCCAGTACCAGTTCGTAAAAGTCAAGATAGCGACGTTTGTCGCCATCCACAAAAGCCATATCGAAGGTCACTCCCAAAGTAGGGATCACTTGTATGGCATCACCAATGATAAACTCAATTTGGTCGGCATAAGGAGAATTGTCGAACCAAGGACGTGTGAACTCCTCTTGTTCATCGTTTACCTCAATGGTATAAATTTTACCGTCTTTAGGTAAGCCTTCAGCCATACAGAGAGCAGAGTATCCGCTATAGGTACCTATCTCCAATACGTTCTTGGGATGAATCATACAAGTAAGCATCTTCAGGATACGGCCCTGCAGATGACCCGACACCATGTGGGGGTAGAGCAACTGCAAATGAGTAGCTCGGTATAGAGAATTTAAATACTCTCCTTCTGGGTCAATATGATTTAATATGTATTCCTCCATTAACTCAGAAGTGCTTCAAGAGCTAAGCGGTAGGAGTCGAGACCAAAACCGAGGATAACACCCTTGCAAGCACATGAAATCATGGACTTATGACGGAATTCCTCACGAGCATGAACATTGCTGATATGCACTTCTACCACAGGAGATTTAATGGCACGAATGGCATCATGCAAGGCAATGGATGTATGGGTATAAGCACCTGCATTGAGGATGATGCCATCTGCATCAAAACCTACTTCATGCAGTTTGTCGATAAGGGCACCCTCACAATTGGACTGGAAATAAGTAATCTCCACATCGGGATAACGTTGCTTCAATATCTGCAGAAAGTTTTCAAACGATTGGTTACCATAGATGCCAGGTTCGCGCTTGCCTAACAAATTTATATTAGGTCCGTTGATAATTTGTATCTTCATACCATTAATTTTTATATCTTTGCCACAAAGATAGTGCAAGTCGAAGACAGAACAAAATAAACAGTTTATTTTTTATGCTGAAACGCAGCCTATCTTATTTAAAGATACTGCAAGCCGAAGACAAAAACAAAAAAGCTGGCTTATTTTGTTATGTTGAGGCACAACCTATTTTATCTAAAAATAATAATATTTGAAGAAATCAGCAAATATACCTGAGAAGATTAAGGGGACGTTACCTATTATCAAAGAGTATACGCAATACCTGCGATTGGAGAAAAACCTTTCGCCCAATACGTATGACGCCTATCTAACCGATCTGGAGAAGTTGTTGCACTACCTCGATACGGCTGAGATAGACCCACTGAACGTGAAATTGGAGAACCTGCAACACTTTATGGCAGGACTGCACGACATTGGCATCCATCCTCGTTCACAGGCACGCATATTGAGCGGGGTAAAGTCGTTTTTCAAGTTTTTGGTAATAGCCGACTATCGCAAAGATGACCCTGCAGAGTTGTTGGAAGGACCAAAGATTGGCTTTAAATTGCCCGAGGTGTTGACCGTAGAGGAAATTGACCATATCATCGATATGGTAGATATGAGCAAGAAAGAAGGGCAACGTAACCGTGCCATGTTGGAAACGCTTTATAGTTGCGGGTTGCGAGTCAGTGAGTTGTGTAATCTCAAGTTGTCTGACCTCTATCTCGATGAGGGTTTCATCAAAGTGGAAGGCAAGGGCAGCAAACAAAGGCTGGTACCTATCAGTCAGCGTGCCATCAACGAAATCAGGTGGTGGGAGGAAGAGCGCATAGGCGGTAAAATCAAAGAAGGCTATGAGGACTATGTGTTCCTGGCTCGATGGGGCAAGAACATTTCACGCATCATGGTGTTTCACCTCATCAAGGAGTTAGCAGAGAAGGCTGGTATCAAGAAAACAATCAGTCCACACACCTTCCGCCACTCGTTTGCTACCCATTTATTAGAGGGAGGTGCCAACTTACGTGCCATACAAGCTATGATGGGGCATGAATCTATCGCTACAACAGAGATCTATACTCATATCGACCGCTCGATGCTGCGTGCTGAAATCATTGGTCATCATCCTCGCAACATCAATTATGCAGCCAAAAATAAAGTTAATCAGCCATAAAATAATGCAATATATGTATTGTTTACACTTTTGTTGCTTATCTTTGTGCCTGTACAAATAATAAACAGACGAAATTATGAGAAAAGTAAGATTATCATTATTGGTTACTCTGCTGGCTGTGCTGACATCGTGCGCCAGCAAAATGGGTGAACTTTCACCCGAATACTTTACCGTTACACCACAAGTACTAGAAGCTGTAGGCGGAAAGGTACCTGCTACCATCAATGGAAAATTCCCCGAGAAATATTTCAATAAGAAAGCCATTGTGGAAGTAACTCCTGTATTGCGTTGGCAAGGAGGTGAGGCTAAGGGGCAACCTGCTACTTTCCAAGGAGAGAAGGTAGAGGCCAACAACCAGACCATCTACTACAAGACAGGTGGTAACTATACTATGCGCACCTCATTCGATTATCGTCCAGAAATGGCAAAGAGTGAACTGTTCCTTGACTTTGTAGTACGTATGGGCAACAAGGTTATGAGCATTCCTTCAGTGAAAGTGGCAGATGGTGTGATTGCCACTTCCGAATTAGTTAGCCAAACTTTGGAAAATGCCAATGTATCATTAGGAGCAGACGCTTTCCAGCGTATTATCAAGGACAAGCGCGAAGAGCAGATCATGTTCCTTATCCAACAAGCTAACATTCGCTCTAACCAGATGGGGGCTGCTAATAACTTTACCAACGAGGTGAAAAATGTAGATGGCACCGATAACAAACGTATCAGTAACATCGAGATTTCTGCATACGCTTCTCCAGATGGTGGCGTTAACCTGAACAAAGGTTTGGCCGAGAAACGTCAGGACAACACCGCTTCACTGATAGAGAAGAACCTGAAGAAAAACAATATTAATGCTGATATCGACACTCGATATACAGCTCAAGACTGGGAAGGATTCCAAGAGTTAGTGTCAAAATCAAACATCCAAGACAAGGACTTAATCCTGCGTGTACTGTCTATGTATTCGGACCCAGAGGAGCGCGAACGTGAAATCAAGAACATTTCTACCGTATATAAATCACTGGCTGATAATATTTTGCCACAACTGCGTCGTTCTCGCTTAACGCTCAACTACGAGATTATCGGCAAGAGTGATGAGGAAATCAGCGCTTTGGCTCGTAATAATGCCAGAGAGTTGAACAATGAGGAACTGCTCTATGCTGCTACCCTGACTAACGATGCTAAAGAACAGGAGGACATTTACATTCAGGCATCGAGGTTGTTCCCTAATGACTATCGTGCTTTCAACAACTTAGGCAAGTTGGCATACGAAGCAGGCGACCTTAATAAGGCAGAGAATCTGTTTAAGCAAGCAGCCAGCAAGCAGGATGCACCAGAAGTGAACAACAACCTGGCTTTAGTAGCTCTTGCTAAGGGCGACAAGGCAACCGCTGAGCAGTACTTAGGCAAAGCATCAGGTGCCAAGGAACTGAGTGAAACCATGGGTAATCTTTATGTAGCACAGGGCCAATATGACCGTGCTGTTAATGCCTTTGGAGACGCCAAGACCAATAGTGCCGCTTTGGCACAGATTTTGGCCAAGGATTATAACAAAGCCCGTACTACTTTGGATGCTGTACAACGCCCTGATGCCTATACTGACTACCTGAAAGCTATCGTTGGGGCTCGCACTAACAATCTTCAGTTAGTAACTACCCATCTGCGTGACGCGATCAATAAGCAGCCATCACTGAAACAGAAAGCAGCTGCCGATTTGGAATTCAGCAAATATTTCACCAATGCCGACTTTGCTGCTATCGTGAGATAACCCATTAAAACAATATATTGAGGAGGGCACATAAAATAACATATGTGCCCTCTTTTTTCAGCATTTGTTTTTTAGTTAACCAAAAAAGCACTACTTTTGGAGCCGAAACAAAGCAAAAACAATGAGGAAATATTGGCTGACATATCTATTCATCGCTCTCATCTGCATGGCTTGTGGTGAGGAACAAGGTGATCGTGCCCTTGTATCGGGTACCATAAAGGGTTTAGCCAACGATACCCTGATTGTATTTGGTGCCGATCAGATGTTCGACAAGGTAGACACCATCTACGTCAAGAATGGCAAGTTCAGCCGATTCATCACCGTAGATACCTTGGCCCAAGCATGGATGATGTTTAAGGATGGCAGGAAAGTCCCTCTATTCTTGAACAAACGCAGTGAGATTAAAATCAAAGGTGATACCACCAATTTGCTTCACCTACAAATTGAAGACAAAGCAGAGAACCATTTGCTCACACAGTTTAACAACGAGCACGATACCACTTTGAACATCGCTTTAGTGGATTCTTTCATCACCCACCACCCTACATCAACTGTAAGTTTTTATCTGATTAATCGCTATTTGCAGGAAGCTGCTACAACAGACAGAAAGTTAGTGACTCCTTTATTGCAAAAGTTTGATGAAGAACTGAAGCATCATCCGCAATACATCACTATCAACGAACGATTAGTGAAAGAGGCAAGGGCAGACTCTGGATCAACTGTTAATTATTTCCGTGTTAGAAATTTGGAAAACAAATGGGTCTCTCGATCTGATTTTTCGAAGAAGTGGTTGCTCATCAACTTCTGGGCTTCGTGGGATGAAGGCAGCAAACAGCAAAACCGTACGCTATACAAGCCTTTATATAAACAGATAAAAAAAGAAAAGATTGAAGACTTCGGCATGTGGGGTATCTCACTTGACATTGACCGTAATAAATGGAAAGAAGCCGTACAGAAAGATACGTTGGAATGGATACAGGGATGTGATGCCAAAGGGTGGCTCTCTGAACCAGTCACGATGTTTGATATCAGATATCTGCCTGCCAATGTGTTGATAACACCCAATGGTATAATAGAAGGCTATAATCTAACAAAACAGCAACTTGAAGACAAATTGAAGGAGCTGAAAGAAGAAAAGAAAGAAAAGAAAAAGTAAAATACATATTAACCAACTTAATCGTTCATAACAATATGTTGACAAAAGTTTTAGCAGCTGCCCTACAAGGCATAGATGCGACGCTGATTACCATCGAAGTTAACAGCCAAAAAGGTTGTAGCTTTTCATTAGTAGGACTCCCAGATTCAGCTGTAAGAGAAAGCCAGCAACGTGTGTTTGCGGCTTTTAATGTGCTAGGAATCACTTTCCCAAATACTGACATTTTAATAAATATGGCTCCTGCCGACATTCGCAAGGAGGGTTCTGCCTATGACTTACCTTTGTCTATAGGCATTCTCACTTCTGTTGGGGTATTGCCCTCCCAAAAGTTGGAAGAATATATGCTAATGGGTGAGTTGGGGCTTGACGGTAGACTGATGCCTATACGTGGTGCTTTGCCCATAGCCATCAAGGCACGTGAGCTGGGTTTAAAAGGTATCATCCTCCCTCATCAAAATGCCCGAGAAGCAGCAGTAGTGAACAATCTCACCATTCTTGGAGCCGAAAACTTGAGTCAGGTGGTAGATTTCTTCAAAGGGAATGAGCATACCCTAGCACCCACCGAAGTGAACACTCGAGAGGAGTTTTATAATCATCAGCAAGAGTTTGAATTCGATTTTACGGATGTGAAAGGACAAGAGCAAGTAAAACGTGCAATGGAAATTGCTGCAGCTGGCAGTCATAACCTACTGCTTGTAGGCAGTCCTGGTAGCGGCAAGTCGATGTTAGCCAAACGATTGCCCACTATCCTGCCTCCATTGTCATTAGCTGAAAGTCTGGAAACCACCAAAATTCATTCTGTAGCAGGCAAATTGAACAAGGAAGGGGGATTGATTTACCATCGTCCATTCCGAAATCCACACCATACTATCTCTACGGTTGCTATGACAGGAGGAGGCAGTTATCCACTTCCAGGAGAAATCAGCTTAGCCCACAATGGCATTCTTTTCCTGGACGAGCTTCCTGAATTTAAAAGGGATGTGCTGGAAGTCCTCAGACAGCCCTTGGAGGATCGTCGTATCAGCATCAGCAGGGTACGTACACAGGTGGATTATCCTGCTAGCTTTATGTTTGTAGCAGCAATGAACCCTTGTCCATGCGGCTATTACAATCATCCTACCCACCCTTGTGTATGTTCACCAGGGCAGGTACTGAAATACATCAGTCGCATATCAGGCCCTTTAATGGATCGTATCGATATTCAAATTGAGGTGGCTCCCGTACCCTTCGAAGAACTCTCTTCACAACGTGCTGGTGAACCAAGTCGCGTGATACGTGAGCGAGTCATCAAAGCCCGTAAAATTCAGGAAGAACGCTATAAAGACATACCTCATGTGCATTGTAATGCCCAAATGACACCCAAACTCCTTCGAACATATGCCTTACCCGATGCTGACGGCTTAGCCCTGCTTCGTACAGCTATGAACAAACTAAACCTTAGTGCAAGAGCTTACGATCGTATCCTCAAGGTAGCTCGCACCATAGCCGATTTGGAGGGAAGCCAGTTGGTGCAGAGCCATCATCTGGCAGAAGCCATAGGATATCGTAACTTAGATAGGGAAGATTGGGCAGGATAAAGCATACTTTTCATAAAACAAAATGGAAAGTTCGTTGCGCTGCTAATAGAAATATAGTATCTTTGTGAGCAATAAACGACAACGATATGACACCAATAACAGTAATCGTAACAGTTTTGGCCTACTTTGCCGTGCTGTTCGGCGTTTCCTACTGGGCCGGACGAAAGGCCGACAACGCAGGTTTCTTCCAAGGAGGCAAACAATCTAAATGGTATATGGTGGCGTTTGCCATGATAGGCGCCAGCATTTCGGGTGTGACCTACGTGTCTGTACCTGGTATGGTGGGCGCTTCTCAGTTTGGCTATCTGCAGTTGGTAATGGGCTTTATGGCAGGACAGTTAGTGATAGCCTTAGTACTGACACCACTTTTTTATCGAATGCAACTGGTCAGTGTCTATCAATTTTTAGAGCAACGTTTAGGCATCAATTCCTATCACACAGGAGCATGGTTCTTCTTTATCTCTAAAATGTTAGGTGCAGCAGTACGTCTATATTTGGTATGCCTTACTTTCCAATTACTTATCTTTGAGCCATTCCATCTGCCTTTCATACTGAATGTAATAGTAAGCATACTGATAGTTTGGCTCTATACCTATAAAGGGGGCGTGAAGAGTCTCATCTGGACGGACTCACTGAAAACGATTTGCCTTATTGTATCAGTAGTACTCTGCATATGGTTTATCGCCAAGAGCTTGGGTATGGATTGGAGAGCCATGATGACTGCTATAGGTGATGACAAACTGAGCAAGGTGTTTTTCTTTGACGACGTGAATAGCAAGCAATTCTTCTGGAAGCAGTTCTTGGCAGGCGTGTTTACCCAGATTGCCATGAATGGACTGGACCAAGACATGATGCAACGCAACCTGAGTTGCCGCAACTCTAAAGAAAGTCAGATGAACATGGTGGTAAGCATGGTGTTACAGTTTGTAGTTATCTCTATCTTCCTCATGTTGGGTGCCTTGTTGTATATCTTCGTGGATAGTAAAGGTATTGTAGTAGAAAAAAGCGACACCTTGTTTACCATCGTGGCAACAGGCGGTTATTTGCCTATTATCGTTGGTATCTTGTTTGTGATTGGCCTTACCTCCTCCGCCTATTCTGCAGCAGGTTCGGCATTAACAGCACTTACCACCTCATTCACTGTCGATATCTTAGGCATCAAAGGAAAAGGCGAAGACAAAGTGAAACAGACTAGACAATGGGTACATATCGGAATGGCTGTGGTGATGGGTATCAGTATTTTGGTATTTAACCTATTGAACAATACCAGTGTGATTGATGCTGTGTATATCCTTGCCAGTTATACCTATGGTCCTATCTTAGGCATGTTTGCCTTTGGCATATTGACCAAGTGGAAAGTACACGACAAACTGATTCCTTTTGTAGCTATACTAGCACCGTTGTGCTGCTTCATTTTGGATAAGAATTCTGTGCAATGGTTCAATGGCTACCAGTTCAGCTATGAAATTTTAATAATGAATGCATTGTTTACCTTTATAGGTTTATGTCTAATAAAGAAGAAATAATGGAAATGATAATATTCAATGCTGTTTCTTCGGCAGAGATAAGACGGATTGCTGAAGAAGCCAAAGGCACTTATACCCTACTACACATCAAAGATACTGAGGTGGCTTGGAGTTATCTCGCTGAGGCTCGCATGAAGCAGGTAATGGATGCTACAGGAGCCGCTATGGTATATGCTGACAGGTACGTGGTGAAGAATGGACAGACTGAAAAATCACCCGTCATTGACTATCAACTTGGCTCCTTACGAGATGACTTTGACTTTGGAGCTGTGGTGATGTTGCGAACCTCTGCTTTGCAAGAGGCATCTAGTCGGATGAAAGCTGACTACCGCTATGCAGGATTCTATGACTTACGACTGAAGCTGTCACAAAAATACGAGTTGGTACATATAAACGAATACCTTTATACTGAACAGGAACTCGACCTACGCAAGAGTGGTCAGAAGCAGTTTGACTATGTGGATCCTCGCAACAGAGAACGACAAATTGAGATGGAACTAGCATGTACAAAGCATTTGAAGGAGATAGGCGGCTACCTGGCTCCACAATTTGAGTCAATCGACTTCAACAAAGAACCATTCGAATATGAGGCTTCAGTCATTATCCCTGTCAAAAATAGGGTAAAGACTATTGAGGATGCCATCAAATCTGTATTGCAACAGCAAACCACCTTCCCATTTAACGTAATAGTGGTAGATAACCACTCTACCGATGGCACTACCGAGCTTATTGATAAGTTAGCTGTTGACGAAAGGGTGATTCATGTGGTACCAGAACGTACTGACTTAGGCATAGGTGGTTGTTGGAATATGGGTATTCACCATCCGCTTTGTGGCAAATTTGCCATCCAGTTGGACAGTGACGATCTATATAGTGACGAACATACACTCAGTAAGATAGTAGGAACTTTCTATCAACAACAATGTGCAATGGTGATTGGTACTTATCGAATGACTGACTTTGACTTGAATAGCTTGCCTCCTGGCATTATTGATCATAAGGAATGGACACCAGAGAATGGGCGCAACAACGCTTTGCGCATCAATGGTTTAGGAGCACCTCGGGCTTTTTATACTCCTGTCATTAGGGAGATAGGTTTCCCTAATGTGAGCTATGGAGAAGACTATGCCGTAGGCTTGGCTATCAGCAGGCACTACCAGATTGGTCGCATTTACGATGTCCTTTATCTGTGTCGCAGGTGGAGTGGTAATTCTGATGCTGCCCTCGATGCTTTCCAGGTGAATGCCAAT
>JAEEOD010000355.1 GCA_016284115.1 Bacteroidaceae bacterium | reverse complement strand
GATCTATCACACTATAGAGTATCACCATGTAGAAGATGAATGTTGGGGCATCGATGCTCGACTTATCTCCTAATATGAGATAACCTCCAAACCACAAAACTATGACGATAAGCAGGGTACCTAAGAATTCACTCATAGGATGTGCTAAAGCCTGACGCACAGCCACTTTATTGTTGGCGCGGCGTACATCATCGGTGATTTTCTTATAGCGATTCACCATCTTCTCCTCTGCAATAAACGCCTTGATAATGCGCAATCCGCCCAAAGTTTCTTCCAATTGTGCCATGCTGTCACTCCAGAGGTTCTGAGCATAAAGCGACTGTCTGCGCAGTTTCTTGCCAATCTTTCCCATAAGCCACGCCATGCCTGGAAGTACTAAGATGGTAAAGAGTGTAAGTTGCCAACTGGTGATGATCAGTGCCGCCAGATAGAACGTGATGAGGATGGGGTTCTTCACCAACATGTCCAGTGAACTAGTGATGCTGGTCTCTATCTCGTTCACATCGCCACTCATGCGGGCAATGATGTCACCCTTACGTTCTTCAGAGAAGAAAGCCAATGGCAAGCGGGTGACTTTCTCATACAGCTTCACACGGATATCGCGTACCACCCCTGTGCGCAGAGGCACCATCACAGCTGTAGATCCAAAGTAGCAGAGGGTCTTCAGCAGCGTCATCACTGCCAGGAAAAGTCCTAAGAACAGCAGCGTGGTAGAAGCTCCATAAGCCTCGATGAGTTGCGTGGTATAGTAGTAGAAGTTATTTACCGCCACATCCTTAATGCCAGCGCTTCCCCACTCCATGTAGTTGTAAGTCACATCGTTGGCACCCGTCTTGAACAGAATGTTCAACATCGGGATAATCAACGTGAAGGAGAATATATTGAACACGGCCGACAGGATGTTGAGCACCACTGCCCAGCACACATATTTCTTATATGGGGCGATAAATCGCCTCAGCACTGCGATAAAATCTCTCATTACAACTATACTATTGCGTTAACGCTTCGACAAAGGTAATGATTATTTCCTAAGATTGATAACATTCCCCCACTTTTCAGTGTTATTGTTTGGAAACGAGCAGACCTATTACCTGCTAAGGATTTCTGTAAACAGAGGTGCTACTGTGGTTATAAAACATTGAAGCACCATAACAGAGCGCTCTCTGCACGGTGCTTCCCACTTGACTTAGAATCTCGCAAACTCAGTCAAAAAATTTTATTTCTTGCACACAGAAAAAGTTTTTCTACGCATAGCAACAATATGCTCACAACTATGAGCATTTATGTTCACCGTAGAGAACATTTCTGGCTTGGTTACGGCAAACTCCCCCGTTGGTTACGGCAACGAGGCAGTTTGCTTACGGGTAACCCTTATACTCCTCTATCTTAGAGGAGAGTTCAAATAGTTTCTTTATTTCTATTTTAAAAGCAAGCGGGGGCTTCACAGCAGCCGCTTGCAGCGCATTCATAACATCGTTGTCTTGATGTTGTTTTATTTCTTTGCTTTCTTAATTTATGTCATTTTTTCATTTTAAGAAATAAATGATAACCCATGATTGCTTGTCTAACTTGTTCGTTTATCACGAGTGATTCATCTGATAAGCATAATATTTTGCTGACGGATTAGAATATGCTGTTTCACTACCATTTAATACTGCAGAATACTGAGTTCCATCAACAGTTACAAGCAAATAGTCTCCTGAATCAATACGACCATTTCCATCTGAGTCATGCAAAGTATAGCTTGGATATGAAGTAGAAGTATAATAATTTCCATTCTTTGTACTAGTACCAGGTAAATTATAATAACTTCCACTTTGTGTAACTCCAAATATCTCATGAATATAAGTTATATTTGTTGGAGCAGGAACAAGGCAACTATGAGCATCGTCAGCAGCCACGACTAATCCCGCAGGTGTTACATCCCTCATCTTCCATGACCATGTATATCCAGGCTCAGATACATCGATAATTACTACAGTTTGCGTACAACCAGCACAATATTCATTTGGCTCAAATACCTGCACCTGGACATCAGGGCAAATCCAATTTTCTTTCATTGTTCTCATAATCATTTTATTTAATTTGTTATTACTTAATTTCTTTCAAAAGTCCCATAGAGGCAAAGCGAGCCACATATTCGCGAAGTTGGAAGTCAAGCAGTTGATGCTCGTCATTAAACTGCTCCTTGGCAGCATCGAGTACCTCACGAAGGGCACGAGGTTCGTGGAACTGTTCCCAAATATAATGGCCCGTGCGATTGAGCGACACCATACCATTGAGTATCTGCGCCATCCCACCCGTAGGCACCGCCATGTACTCATCCGCCACTTGGGTAATCACAAAGTCAGGATTGGACTGATAGATACGCGCAGCTTCCTGCTCCTTGCAGCGCTGCAACACCTCTGCCAACTCCGCTTCATTTAGTGTAGCAAGATCCTCTATCTTGATTCCAGGAGCCAAAGGGACGAAGTGACTTATCGGCTTATGAAAAACTTGCTTCATTATTCTCTATTGCCAATATAATTACAATAAAAAACCTGCTATTATCCATCATATAAAAAAGCACGATAGTAAGCATTAACTATTTTACCGCTACAAAGGTCGGTAAGAATCGTTATTCAACAAAGGTCAAAATCTT
>JAEEOD010000354.1 GCA_016284115.1 Bacteroidaceae bacterium | reverse complement strand
CTACCGTCACTATCACCTCTGAGACAGGGTCATAGCAAAAGCCCTCCTTGCGCTCATAATACATGCTGATGGTCTGACGCAAATCCAAAAGTCCTGCATTCTGTGAGTATCTAGTCTTACCTTCCTGAATAGCCTCACATGCTGCATCTTTTATAGCTTGATGTGTCTGAACGTCGGGGTCACCAAGTGTGAAATCTATCACGTCGTCATATTTCTTAGCCTCATTAAACAAGCTACGTACTAATGAGAGCTTGATGCTGTCAGCAACGATTGATGTCTTTATCATAGATTCCTTTATTTTATAATACAATCAAGAATTCTCTCCAAATCTTCATTTGTCAGTTCGTGATGCATAGGCAGACAAATCACTTCATTGGCAATCTTTGTTGCAACAGGTAGGTTTTCAGTTGTTGCGGAAGGTAGACTGCGATAAGTGCTGAACGTACTGATAAGGGGATAGAAATAGCGTCTTCCAAGAACATTCTGCTCTCTCATCTCATAATAGAGTTCATCTCTTGTCTTTCCATATTCTTTAGCATTGATAAAGATGGGGAAATAACTATAGTTGTGGCGCACTCCGGGCATATCATCAAAGAAACAAATGCCTGATACATTGCGCAAAGCCTCACGATAGCGTTGTGCTACTTTCTGTCGCTTTGCAATAGCTTCATCCACCTGTTTCAAGTTCAGCAAGCCGTATGCTGCACGAACTTCATCCACCTTGCTATTGATACCCGGAGCTACCACCTCTGTCTCTCCTGCAAAGCCAAAGTTCTTCAAATAGTTAATGCGCTTCTTCGTCTGCTCATCGTGCATGATTAATGCTCCACCTTCAAGGGTGTTATACACTTTAGTGGCATGGAAGCTAAGCGTACTCATATCACCAGCGTTCAAAACACTCTCACCGTCAACTTCAACACCAAAGGCATGAGCAGCATCATAGATAACTTTTAGTCCATACTTATCCGCTATCTCCTGAATCTGCTTCATCTTTACTGGCTTGCCGTAACAATGGACTGGCATGATGGCTGTGGTCTTTGGGGTGATAGCTGCTTCTATCTTATTGGGGTCAATACCGCACGTTTCTTCCTCAATGTCTACAAAGACGGGGCGGCATCCGTTCCACCAGATGCTGTGGGTGGTGGCCACGAAGCTATAAGGGGTGGTTATGACTTCGCCTGTGATACGCAGTGCTTGAAGAGCTGTTAGTAGAGGTAATGTGCCGTTTGTAAATAGGCTAATATAGGGAACTTTCAAATACTCTGCAAGAGCCTTTTCAAGCTGTTGGTGAAAGCCACCATTATTGGTGATCCATTTACTTGCCCATATCTCTTTGAGCATTTCGTTAAACTCGTCAAGGTTTGGCAGTAATGGAGAGGTGACTGTGATTTGCTTATTCTCCATAGTTTTTGAGTTTTTCAATTTAGGGCCTGCTATTTCTGAATGGATGTAGATTAGAACTTTGTACTTGGATTATCCTTATTCTGTAATCAAATATGATTACAACTTGTGAATTGGCAAAACTGTTGCTATTTTGGTCTTCAATACCATCGTTGCCCAAGTCAGACCCAATCCGAAGGCAGAACACACCAGGGTCAACGGCCTTGTTTGCAATTCATCTGCAAGATTATAAGTCATCAGCATGGGGATGGAGGCACCACCAAGATTTCCAAACTCCTGCAAATCATAAGGGACTTTCTCTGCTGGTAGCTTTAACTTTTTCACAATGCGGTCAACTATCAGCTTGTTTGCTTGGTGGATGAGGAAGAAATCTACATTGTCAGTATTCAACTGATACATGTCCATCAGATTTTTTATACTGACAGGAGGTCTGGAGATGGCAAAGGAGAGAACATCCATACCATTAATCAACGTATCTTTGGGCGCACGGATGATGCCATTACCAAAATCTTCTTCAATGAAAGATTCTGCCGTAACAGGATGACGAAAACCTCCATGAGGAGTCATCAAAGCCATATACTTCTCGCCCAAGGTATTGAAATCAATAATGATATCTTCAGCGTTTGGATCGTATTCTAATGCCATTGCCGTACCACAATCGCCAAATAGCGGAACGCGACTTTTGTCTTTCATGGAACCCATACGGAGAGCCGTGTCACCAACAAGTAGTAAAGCACGTTTAGCCGTTCCAGCACTAAGTAAATTACCAGCAACATTGATGGCATATACACTACCACAACAGCCCATCGGGATGTCCAACACAAAAGTGCTAATAGGCAACCCCAGCCGATGCTGAAGAATACCTGAAGTAGGTGGCGTTTTGTAATCGCCTGTCACCGAGGCGAAAATCAGAACATCAATACTGGACTTTTCCCAACCGAGACCTGCTATAAGACGAAGGGCTGCGTCATAACACAAATCAGATGCGCAGACATCATCAGATCCGACATATCTGTTCTTTATACCAACCGTATTGTCGAACACTTCTGCATCTTCCGCTGACATTACATCAAAATCAGCGGTTTTTACAGGGTTATTTGGTACTGTACCAGTAACCCCACGAAGTGCCACTTTTGTTATTTCCCAATATGCCATCTCTTAAATTAAGTATGAAGATTGAACATTGGGAATTATAGTGTTACATCATATTTCGCCAATACCTTCTTGGCGTTATCGTATGATGTAAATTCAAGAATATCATCAGCATCGAGCATGATATCGAACTCGTCCTCAACAGATGAAGTCAGACTTAGCTGATGTACAGAGTCCCATCCCTCAACTGTGTCCTTGTTAAAATCACTATTCAGTGCATCCTCTTTGGTAGAGAATACTTCGCAGAAAATGCGATTCAATTTTTCAATGTTTGTCATCTTTTTATTCTTATTCAATTAAAATTCTATCCATTTGTTCTTGGTATGATCCCAAATCACGAAATTTACTATAGTATAAATTGTAATTATACAATGCCTGTTCCTCCGTCAATGGTTCTTTAATACTGACACCATCAAGGTCCTCATCGATAGAAAATACATGATAGCCATCAGCCTTAAATTGATTATACAACATACTATCCTTAAAAAGAAATACTTTAATTCCTTTCCTGAAGCATATATATATATTACCCAAACCTGATTGGCGAATCATTCCGAATATGGCATGAGTACAGCCACACAACATTTTCTTATATTCGTTGATGGGGAGTGCTTCCATTAGACAATGAACATTTGCTCCTTCAAACTTTGCCTCATCTTTAACACGTTCAGCAAGCCTCTCATCTCCATAGCTTAAGGGCACATAGATGTCACGCTCTTGCAAGTTAAGTTTCTTGTCTTTTATTGCCGCGATGATATCAAGGTGGTTATTCGATATGTTGGCAGAGTGTTCCAATAGAATATTTCCTGTGTCTTTCTGAATGACTAAAGGTTCTTTTCCAGCAAAACCTCGCAAAATGAATGGCTTTGCTTTTATATATGGGTTCTTCTTCTTTAATTCTTGCAGCTCCACCTCTAAGGGTGTAAAAGCAAAATCTATCCGAGATAGCATTTTTTTCAGTTTGCTTTCTGGTATTTCTCTTTTATGAATAAAGTTCCAAATATTGCGCAATAGCATGTAAAGTTTTGGATGTCGAAAAAGAAGGTTTAATTTC
>JAEEOD010000353.1 GCA_016284115.1 Bacteroidaceae bacterium | reverse complement strand
TGCCTAATCATGGCGTGATGGTACGTCCATTCCATTTCCAGCCCCCTTGGTTGTTCAATGTCAGTGTAGCTTCTACTGTAGGTAGCCAGTTCGCATTTGATGCTGAATACGAGTATCAGGACTATGGCTTCATGAAGTTCAAGGATGTGGATGGTTATAATGAGACCTTCGATTTCGAAAACTCTACCCGTGATATGATGAAGGCAGTGCATACTTTAAAGGTTGGTATGGAGTTTAAGCCTGTGCCTGAGTTTGGTCTCCGTGCAGGTTATAACTATCGCACGTCACTCTTCAATGACAATGCTTTTAAGGATTTGCCTTATTACTCTATCCAGACCGACACTGACTATGCCAACACGATGGATCGTCACACCGTCACTTTTGGTTTAGGCTATCGTGGCAGTTCGTTCTATGCTGACTTGGCGTACAAGTACGACACTTATAAGTCTAACTTGTATCCATTCGTTGTACAGGATGGCAATAAGATTTATCCATCTGCTAATACAGTTACTAAGTTAACGAACGAACGTCACCAAGTTCTATTAACGTTAGGATATAGATTTTAAAAAATTAAGGCTGCTCGATTGAGCAGCCTTAATTTTTAACTATTGGCATCATTCAGCCACGAAGCAGAACTTGCATCACTTGGCATGCGCCAGTCACCACGAGGACTGATAGCTATTGATCCGACCTTAGGACCATCTGGTAGGCATGAACGCTTGAACTGTTGGCTGAAGAAGCGACGACAGAAAGTCTGGAGCCATTTGCGGATGGTATCATCATCATACATGCAGGCAAAGCTACGTTGTGCCAACATGAAGATTTTAGACGGACTGAATCCACATCGCATGAAGTAATACAGGAAGAAGTCGTGCAACTCGTACGGACCCACCAGGTCTTCGGTCTTCTGCTTGATATTGCCTTGCTCGTCAGCTGGTATCAACTCAGGACTGATAGGCGTATCTACAATATCCAACAAGGTAGCCTTTGACAACTCATCGATATCATGCAATGCCACCCATTTTACGAGATGTATCACCAATGTCTTAGGGATGCTTCCATTCACGCCATACATTGACATATGGTCACCGTTATAGGTAGCCCAACCCAATGCCAGTTCAGACAAGTCACCAGTACCAATCACCAACCCATTCATCTGGTTAGCCACATCCATCAATATTTGCGTACGCTCACGTGCTTGTGAGTTCTCATATGTCACATCGTGGTTATTCACATCGTGACCAATGTCTTTGAAGTGCTGTATGCATGCATCCTTTATGCTTATCTCTCTGATGGTGACACCCAGACTCTTCATCAGGTTGATGGCATTGTTGTAGGTACGGTCAGTAGTGCCAAAGCCTGGCATAGTAATGCCCACAATGTCCTTTCGGTCACGATGCAACTTGTCGAAACAACGTACACACACCAATAAAGCAAGTGTAGAATCTAAGCCACCCGATATGCCCACAATAGCTGTCTGGGCATGGGTATGTATCAGTCGCTTTGCCAAACCAGCTACTTGGATAGAGAAAATTTCCTCACAACGATCATCCAGCATAGGACCTTGTGGTACAAACGGATGGGGATCGTATTCTCGTGTCAGTTCTATAGGCTTGTCGCTCGTACGTTCTATGGTTACACGCAGAGCCTCCTTGCCGATATACTGCCGCATACTGGTAGCAAAAGTGGTGTTCACGCGACGTTCACCACGGAGGAACTCCACGTCTATCTCACTTATCACCAGTTGTGGTTCCATCTCAAAGCGCTTGCTACGAGCCAGCAGCTTACCATTCTCATAAACAAGCGCATTACCTGAATATACCACATCAGTGGTGGATTCACCAAAGCCACAAGAACTATAAACATAGCCAGACATGCTGCGTGCACTCTGCTGACTGAGCAACTGACAGAGGTAGTCGTGCTTGCCGATACTTTCGTCAGTAGCAGAGAGGTTACAGATAATATCAGCACCCTTTAGTGTCAATATCGAACTGGTAGGGATAGGAGCCCATACATCCTCGCAAATTTCTACACCAAAGATGGCTTTAGGGGTTTCAAACAACATGTCGTGTGTCACTGGTACCAACTGGCCACACAAGCGTACATTATCCTGTTTAATCATATCGCCAGAGGTGAACCAGCGCATCTCATAAAATTCCTTATAGTTAGGCAGATAATACTTAGGCACGACGCCTAATACCTTGCCATGTTGAATTACAGCAGCTGCATTCAACAGCATACCATGTACTGATACTGGCAATCCGATGATGGAGATAATATCCATCTGACGGGTGTTCTGCATAATTTGCAACAAGCCTTGCTCAGCCTCGTCAAGCAACAGTTGCTGTGCAAACAAGTCGCCACAGGTATAGGCTGTCAGAGCCAATTCAGGGAAGGTGATAATCTCCACGCCCTTGTCATTGGCCTCTACTATCTGCTTCTCAATTTCTGCGGCGTTATACATACAATCGGCTACCCTAACACCAGGTATGGCAGCCGCCACTTTAACATATCCGTAGTTCATAGTAACAAGATTTATTTCCACAAAATTAGTTAAATAGTTTCAGCAATACAAATCTTTTCATATCTTTGTAAAAAGATATCAAATAAAAGTGTAACTAATTTATTTAATCTGTATTTTATGAAAAAGTTTAGATGTACTGTATGCGGTTATATCCATGAAGGTGATGAGGCTCCTGAACGTTGTCCACAATGCAAGGCACCACAATCAAAATTCGTTGAGGTAGTTGAGCAAGAAGGTGCTCCTTTGGCATTTGCCGATGAGCATGTGATTGGCGTAGCCAAGGGCGTAGATGAAGAAATCTACAAGGGTTTGGTAGATAATTTCAATGGTGAATGCTCAGAGGTAGGTATGTATCTGGCCATGAGCCGTCAGGCTGATCGTGAAGGTTATCCTGAAATTGCAGAAGCTTTCAAGCGTTATGCTTTCGAGGAGGCAGACCATGCTTCTCGCTTTGCTGAGTTGTTGGGTGAGGTAGTTTGGGACACCAAGACCAATGTTTACAAGCGTATGATGGCTGAGCAGGGCGCTTGCGAGGGCAAGATGATGATTGCTCGTAAGGCCAAGGCGCTCAATCTGGATGCTATTCACGACACAGTTCATGAAATGGCGAAGGATGAAGCTCGTCATGGCAAGGGCTTTGAAGGCCTTTACAATCGCTACTTTAAGAATGAATAATGAATAATTGATAATGGTAAATTAAGGCTGCATTTCTGCAGCCTTAATTTATAGAATATTTCTTAGAAAGTTTTCTGAATTCAGAAGACTTGAGGTAGGTTTCCAGCCATGCATTAATAGAGTCGCGTAGGACAGGCGACTCCTTCCTCATTCCCCAGGCATAGAACTGACTAAAGCCAATAGGAATGGAGATGTCGATATTCGGCAAACTATCAATAGCCATAACAGCAATGCGACGGTCACAGACAGCATAGTCAATATCAGCATGCGCTACAAGAGCAATCAGCTGTTCAGCCCCATAGCGCTCTATAGTATTTACATAAATCGTATCCCCAATTTCCTCCATCAGGTTGTTGATACGAAGAATGGCAGGCGAATTCTTCACTATATGCAGCGTCTTACCCCCTAACATTACCTGACTGGTGATGAATTTGGCAGAGTCCTCGGCATTCAATGGTTTTCGTTGCACCAATACTTGGTTACTACGAGTAATAGGCCGAGAGAACAACAACGAGTCATCCCGTCCACTCGTAACAGGAATGCCATCCGCTATCAAGTCATAACGTCCCTCAAGCAGCCCCTGTAAGCGCCTTGTCATACTCATTTCGGGCGATACCTGCAACGCCAAATCATGATCTTGGGCAAACGCCTCTACCAGTTCTAGATAGAACCCCTCAATAGAGTCAGTACCCTCTGTTAGGGAGATGTCATTATACTCCATGGTAACACGTAAAGTATCACTGGCTACAATCTCTTTATAATCACGTAGCATAGGTGTTTCCACCTTGGTCTCAAAGAAGAACAGGCGGTACAAGACGATAGCACCTATTCCTATCGCTACATATCGCCACCATTGTTTAGTCATAGAAGTTCCAGGAAACGCCAAACTTTAATAGGCGAGGGTTGATAGGGTAGTGCGGCGCATAGAAATACCTGCGGCTACCCATACCTTCGTTCACATGATAGAGTTGTACGAAGAAACGAGTGCGCTTCAACTGCAGGTTAGCATATACATTCACCACAGGATAGTTGCCAATCTTGACGCGGTGATCCCCATCTTGCAAGTGGAACTGTTGCAGGCCAGGAGCGTAATCAGGAGCGTAGTATTCGCTAAAGTAACGTACATCAGCGCCTAACTGCACGTTCAGCACCTTCTTGGCAATCTTGGTCAGGATGTATAAGTTGTGATAGAGGTTCCAAGTTGGCAACGGAAGTACATCACCGCTACTCTTCTGCCAAGTTATCTCATTGTCCAAGTGGAAGATACCAAAGTGGAAGTTCTGCGTCAATGTAGCATTTGCTACCTTGACAGACTCACCAGCCTGTTGTGGCAATGCTTGACTGTTCAGGTACGTATAATGCTTGATATTCTCAATGCCAGCCTTGAGGTTTGTGCCAGTAAGTGGAAAATCTATCTCACCTTCCACCCTTACACGCATCTCCTTGTCAAAGTCCTCGTTGTCCCAATGGTAGTGATTAGATACATAGTGCCTCATGTAGAAAGAAGGCAAGGTGTTACGCACATAGGCGTGTGCTTTCACCCTTAAAGTGTCCTTACCCAATCTCACGTTTACATCCGCTGTACCATCCAGTTTGAACTGTCCGGCAGCAATACCCGCCAGGCCTATTTCACCATTTATATTATAATGTAAAAGATGACCCTCGCGTTTAGCTAACTCACCACCTAAATATAACTCTTGCTCAGTATATTTGATGTTACGGGGATGCTCCAGCGTAGCATCAGGATTCATTAGTGTATAGCGATTGTATTGGTGTGATAGATAGGCTGTTAGTCCTGCTTTAGCATACTTGTTGAAACCCTCTAGCAATGCGATGCCAAATACATTTCTCATGCTCAACTTTACAGTATAGTCAGCCGTCTCTGTGAGATTCAATAGGGCAGGGGGCAGCGAGTCCAAGTCTTGTGAGTAGAAACTGTGTCGCGAGCGTTCCAACTTGAACGTATGGATAAAACTTGTCACAGGCACCAACTCCTCACGACGGATGGTATCTTTAGGCACTACAGGAGGCAGCGAGTCATTAACCATTTCCTCCTCTGATTGACTCAGAATGTTACCACGTCTTGGGTTATTATCAGGCTTGTCCACCAGTTCAATCACCTCACGCGTAAATCCTAAGCGGTAGCGATGCGTCAGGAAGATAGACATATTATGGTTACGGTTCGAAGTGCCCTCCAAGCGTACGGGAATGTTGTTAGATTCATAAGTCTTGCTTCCCTCAGCCTTCTTTTCCGGGTTGGTGATATACTCGTCATCCGTTATACCACCATTCTCGTTCTGCTTGAAGTAGAAATTGTTATATACGGCATGCATCTGATAATGCTTGCCCATATAAGAGGCAAACACAGCAGCGTTGAAGTTCGATGTAGCTTGGTTGGCATAGTATCCACGCCCATATTGATAGTCGAAGTTAAAACCAAACGCAAAGCGACGGTTGACGTTCATTGAGAAGTAAGCCTTGAAACGGTCCTCACCTGTAATTTTGTTACCGTTAGGCCAGTACGATAGATTAGTGTATGGGATATTACTATTCGTAAAAATCATTTGGTCACTACGCCTGTAAAAGCCCGTCAACGGCTCCAAGAACATTGTAGGTGCTGTGTCATACTGCCTGTCAGCCCAAATATGCGACAATCGAGGAGCTCCCATGTTGCCTAATATACTGTAGTGCCCAGTCATTCCTTCCTCCATATTCATATTTTGGAAGTTCAGCGCCACGGTATCCACCTCAGTCATAATCTGGTTACCCAATATCTCACTTACCCGCCACTGGTACAACTTTGGTGGTGCCGTTTCAATCTCTGTGCTATCATTCGTAAAACTGTCTGGCTGCATGTTTGGGTCGATTTGGTTACCATAAGCGTCTCGCCCGTTATTATACGTATTCCGGTTATTGCCAATAGTATTCTGTGCCAGCATGTTCACGCAGCAGGCAAAACAAAAAACAAGTATGAAGAATCTTTTATTCATTCTCCATTATCAATTCTCTATTATCAATTAACGATTGGTAAATCGTATAATAAACTCCATCACTTTAATGAAAATAGCAGTGCCACAAACATATATAAAAGTGCGGAAGTCAGCTACATAATACAAAATCACACTAGCAATTGCCAGTACAATAAAGATTATGTTCATGTAATACCTAAGTTTATCTGTACCCATAATACATCAAATTTGCATTTTATTTGGCAAAGATACGCATTTATTTTTTATATTTGCATCGAAAACAAATATAAATGATTATTGAAGTATTATAAAACAACTTGATGATTAAAACTGACATTTGGCTCTGCAGCGTTAAGGAAATCGGGAAAAGTTTTCTGTAAAAAAACGCAGGGTGTTTGAGCAGAGCGAGTTTTTGCGTTTTAAGAAAACGTGAGCGATTTTTAGTGGAAGAGTCTCAGGCAGTTTTAATTATCTAAATTGTATAATTAATTAAGAAGTATGTTAATTCAAAATAATAATAAAAAGGTGGTTGCAGTACATGACTTGTCCTGTGTAGGCAGAGTATCATTAAACGCTGTAATCCCCATTCTTACATCAATGGGAATAGAAGTCACCCCATTGCCAACAGCCTTACTTTCTTGCCACACCCAATACCCCGAATATACCTTTTTGGACCTCACTGCCGAGATG
Source organism: Bacteroidaceae bacterium (assembly GCA_016284115.1). The sequence goes on along the minus strand of JAEEOD010000353.1, from coordinate 3,241 downwards.
CGTAAAGTCATCGCCAACTGGAAGAGCCAGGGTTTCCGTTTTAACGCTTTCTACACTGGCTATCTTGGCTCTCCTGAACAGGTCCATGTTGTTTCTGAACTCATTCAAGACCTACGTCGCCCCAACGACCTCATCGTTGTTGATCCTGTGTTGGGTGATAATGGCAGATTATATAAAGGCATGAATTCAGAGATGGTTGACCAAATGCGAAGCTTGGTAAAACTGGCTGATGTCATCACTCCCAACCTTACTGAAATGTTCTATTTACTTGATGAGCCATATCGAAACAATGACTTTAATGATAATGAGCTAAAAGCTTATCTTAAAAGACTTTCCGATCAAGGTCCAGGTATAGTTATTGTCACTAGTGTCCCCGTTATCGACAACCCCCATTTGACATCAGTTTATGCCTATAATCGCATTGGCAACAGGTACTGGAAAGTCACCTGTCCTTTCCTTCCTGCACACTATCCTGGCACTGGCGATTCGTTTACAAGTGTCATCACAGGTAGCCTTCTCCAAGGCGACAGTCTCCCCCTTGCTTTAGACCGTGCTATGCAGTTCACTCTGCAAGGCATCCGCTCTACTTTTGGTTACGATTATAGTAATCTTGAGGGCATTATGTTAGAGAAAGTCCTCAGCAGTCTCAACACCCCCATTCAAGTTTCCAGTTATGAGTTGATATAGTGCTTAGTTAAGTTTTTTTGATGAATAATCTTCTAAATTTAAATATGGAGGAACAAAATTGTTCATAATTAAAGCGTTTATTAATTCTTCTTTCATAATAAAATACTACTTGAGAAGAATACAAACATAATGCCAATAATGCATAGTTATTTATAATTATTTATATATTATGAGTGAATCAGATTCAATAATGTCTCGTAGGAATTTTGTGAAAATGGGAGCTGCTTCAATTGCTTGCCTTGCTATTGCTCCTGGTAATTTGAATGGTGCCGGAACTGAAGTATATAACGAAGATGCTAATGATTTGTATCCTAATAATGTTCCAAATGCATCTCAAAAGTTAGAATTTGATGGTTTCAGAGATAATAATCACAATCTAGTCGATTATCCTAACAAGCTATATAATCCCGCTGAGTACAGCGGTTTGGGACGTGTGGTATTGGAGAAAAATATGGTTAATGGTGTTAATACACTGACCCAGGCAATGATCAACACAACCAATACCATCTATATTATCCAGTATGACTACATCCTTAATGGCAACATTACCATTCCTGCTCATTGTGCCTTGCAATTTGAAGGAGGTAGCATTAAAAATGTAAGTGGTAACAATTACAAAATTACAGGTACAAAAACCCTTATAAATACAGATGTGGCCTACAATATTTTTAATGACACTCTTGGAGGCGGTTTTGAATTGCCTTTCTTAGATTTGAGGTGGGTAGGTGGTGTTTCCGACTGGGATGGAGCTATTGGTACTGACAACTCAACAGCTTTTGAGAGGGCGATTAATTATATTGGGAAATATTATGATGGAGCTTACATTAAAATTGTTGGCCATTATTATATTGGCACAGGTATTACAACAGCATACAACGTGAATATTTGTGGATTCCATAACAACTCAAGGCATCTTTTACCAAGAACTGAAATAGCATCTGTTGTTAGTCCATCTTTGATAGTTGTAGGTGCTAATATTGCAGCATTTACAATGAATGGTCGAAGTACTTCTGGTTCAACTACATCATATGCGAACTTTAGTTTAAAGAATTTAAAGATTCAAGGAGTTGGCTTAAATCAAAATTGTAGGTTTATGAATTATTATGCCTCTGGAAGCCCAAGCCGTGTGTCTGTTATTGAAGAATGTGAAATAGCAAATTTGACCACTTTTTTATATGGGTACTCAAAAGCAGATACACTGATTGGAGATTTGACCATATCTAAATGCAATGTTTATAATAATAATCAATTTTTAAGAATTGAAAGTGATTCAAATATTAGGAGAACCTTGTGTAACTGCATTATTAAGGATAGTAATATTGAGCAAAATGGCACGGAATCAATTGAAATCCAAAAGGCATTTGGGTCTATTATTATCGACAATAATATATTGGAAGGACAGGATTCTCCGATACATATTACCCTTACATATGGTCAGTTAACAATTTCCAACAATTACTTTGAAGCAAACACAGGAAAAGCGATATGGGTTTCTTCATCAGATCTGCAAAGCAAAGTGTTTTTAGAAAAGAACCATTGCAATGAAAAAATAAAATACGATTTGGAAAATTGTGAAGTATATGGAAGCCTAGATAGGGCATCAGATGATACAATAATAAAGAAGTGTTTGGTAGATGATTACGAATCTTTTAAACTTAAGTGGATTCCTACATCGTTGAATGGTTGTTACGTTACTTTCCCTGTCATTAAAATTGGTTCAGATGGAAGAAATATGTTGGCTACCAAAAGGTGTTGCAATTTGATAGGAATCACTGCACCAAAAGGGTATAAATCTATAGGGCTTTCTTACAAGGTGTCCGATGCAACAAAACCACTTTATTGTGCTTTTTATACAAATGGAGCTGGTAATATTGGTTATTATAAGAACGGTGATGGTTATTCTTCTTATTATAGTAATCATTGGAGAAGTAAGTATGCCGTTTTGGTCGTTTATAAGGCGTTGCCAAATGGAACGGGTGAGAATGTAGTGCTTATGGATGCAGCAAATAGTGAGCAATTTTTGTCCATGCAAAGGTTTATTGATGAAGATACTAATTTGAATACTTTAGTCATTCCAGATACAAATACTGTTTTATGTGGGACTACAAGGCCGTCTTTCAGCCCCATACCAGCAGGTTATACCTTCTTTGACAAGAAAATAGGCAAGCCCATATTCTGGAATGGTAGCAATTGGGTGGACTCAACAGGTGCTACAGTATAGGAAAAAGGGCTTTATGTCTATTGTTGTTATTCATATCTATTATAAATTATAGCAATCATACACGACATCTTAGATTTAATATACGGGTAATAGTGTTGGGCAGCAAAGATTATTTTTTTTTTTGTTCAAAATAGTTTGCTTTATCGAGGCAAATGTTGTATTTTTGCATTGTCTAAGCATTCTTTGTGCTAAAGACAAACTTTAAAAAACACTAGAAAAGGTGGGCGGGTCTCTAATATATATATGATAACCGTCTTTAATTGATTGAGGTTCAGGCTGTTTTTTGAATCCCAAAACCCTAGAGGTATACCCATATGCCAAGAAATGAGAAGA
>JAEEOD010000352.1 GCA_016284115.1 Bacteroidaceae bacterium | reverse complement strand
AGGTTAGTCTTATTCAGGAGAAGCAGTTCACCACCCTGGGCAAGAATATCACGGCATTGGAAGTAGATGGTACTTTTGACGATTGTCAGCGGTTGGTGAAATCGGCTTTTATGGACAATGAACTCAATGCTCATATGAAACTCACCAGCGCCAACTCCATCAACGTAGCTCGTTTCCTACCCCAAGCCTTCTATTATTTCTGGGCTGTTGCTCAACTCAAAGTTGATAATATCGTTTGTTGCGTACCAAGTGGCAATTTCGGCAATATTACTGCGGGGTTGTTTGGCAAACGTATGGGACTTCCCATTCAGCGCTTCATTGCCGCCAACAACCGTAATGATATCTTCTATAATTACTTGAAGACTGGTCAGTATAACCCACGTCCCAGCATCGCCACCATTGCCAATGCGATGGATGTTGGTGACCCCAGCAACTTTGCACGTGTATTGACGTTGTATAATAATAGTCATACTGCTATCTGTCAGGACATCAGCGGTGCTACCTATACCAATGAGGAAATTGGCGATGAAATTCGTTGTGTATATAAGACCAACAGCTATCTACTTGACCCTCATGGTGCTTGCGGCCATCGTGCTTTGCGTGAAGGACTGCGTTCAGGCGAAACCGGCTTCTTCATCGAGACCGCCCACCCTGCTAAGTTCAAGGACACAGTAGAGCACATCATCGGTGAGCCTGTGGCTATCCCCCAACGCTTGCAAGACTTCATGAAGGGTACCAAGCAAAGCATCAACATGACCGCCCAATTCAACGATTTCAAAGCCTACCTATTAGCGACCAAGTAAGAGAACTTTGCTATGGGCATTAGAGTACCCCCATAGCAAATACTGCTGTCATCTATAGGAAATATTACAGCGAGAGAGGGATTCGCCTACTACGGGAAGACAAGCCTTCTACTACGGGAGGAAGGCCATTCCTCCCATAGTAGACAAAAAGTCATCTCTATCATAACGAAGTAAGCAATACGAATGTATCAGGCTACATATAGGGAAGGTACACCAGATAGTCGCCAGTAGCCTCAACGATTAGTTGGTGAGCGGTGGCTTCATTGAGGGTGCCTTGCCACCAATTAGAAAAGTCATAAATAGGATATTTCAAGCCTTGACTCTCAAAATCTGTGGCACCAAAATTAAAGATTGATACTTGCTGGCCTACAGATACATTAAAGGTGCTTTTGCCACTACAAGGAATGAACACCCCATAATCAGTGAACATCTGCACCTCGGCACCTTGGTGCATATATTCGATGAGCAAAGAGATATTGCCCAAGGTATGATCCTCACGTTTGCCGGTTGCACCCAATATAGCGAATTGTCGCTTGCCTTGTGACATCAAGTAGCGAACTGCCTTGCTTAGGTCGTTAGTTTCTTGCTCCTTTTCGAAATGACAAATATCGGCATATTGCTCCTTCAAAACAACAGGCATTGAGTCACCATCACCTACAATGGCAGTGGGATGACCACCTCCTGACAAGTATTTTGCAGCAGCCCCATCGCAACAAACAACCATCTTGGCATTGGCTAAGATTTGCAAAGGTATTTCATGACTAGGATAATCACCATCAACTAAAACTACGTTGTTAAACAGACAATTATGTTTTACATTATTTCCCATCTTTCTTCAGTTTAATCCATTTGAAATAGCCAAAGACGGCAATGACGACATAGAGCCCATAGAGTCCTGCTTTGAAGGGGATGCCTTTCTGCACATAAAGAATAGTACACACCACATCGACCACAATCCAAAAAAACCACTGCTCAATGTACTTACGCGACAAGGCCCACAAGCCCACAAAAGAGAGGGCATTAGTAAAGGCATCGAGTACAGGCACAGTAGAGTTGGTCCATTTAATGAGTACATAGTAAGTCAGCGCCCACGCCACCAAGAAAAATACTAGGATAGGAAGGTACATGCGTATAGGGGTATGAGTTATCTTCAGAGGTGCTTTCTCTTTCGGATTTCCCAACTTCCAAGCTATGAAGCCATAGACAGCCGCCAAAGTATAATAGACCGCCATGCCCGCATCGCCATACAAACCGTGATTATAGTAGAGAAATACATCAAGGGCAGGCATGATGATGCCTACAATCCAAAGGCCGATATGCGCTTTGTACTCCAGCCATATATAGATCAAGCCAAGGATGGTAGTAAATATGTCAAGCCAATCGAATTGCATGTCTTAGAATCTAAGCGTTACGTTCGCCAATGCATTGATGCCAGCCTGTGCGGCATAGCCTGCATAGTTATATCTGATTATCTGACCATTATCAGTATAGTACCCACTACCGGCATAACCGTTATTCTCGTATTCCTCATTGAAGAGGTTGTAGATGGTACAGCCTATCGTGATGCTCTTTGCTGCACGCATCTTAAAAGTATATGCCAAATGCAAGTTGCTTATACAATAGGCATCCAGCAACGTTTCTGTAACATCAGCGTTGGTCATGAACTGCCGACTCACATATTGCGTCTGCAAGGCCACATCAAAACCTTTGTAGCTATAAGCCAGTCGGTTGTTGATGATAACACTGGGCGAGAAGGCTATGTGTGTATCGCCATGATTGATTTGCCAGGCCTCATAGGTGTTATCATCATAAAGCGTTTCTGTAAAATCTTTGATGCGGTTGCGGCTCAGGGTGGCATTGGCCTCCCAAGAGAGACCCATAGGAAGGTTGATGCCTGCCATCAGTTCCACACCCATGCGGTAGCTTTTTGGCATATTCACCGCCATAGGTTCACCTATCTCGTTCAACTCACCCGTCAGCACAAGTTGGTCTTTGTAATTCATGTAATAGAAGTTGATACCACCATTGAACCAGGAGCCTGTGTAATGATAGCCTAACTCAAAGTCAGTGAGTTTCTCAGACGTGGGCAAGTCATTACTGTTACCATCAGTATAGTTGTTACGAGTGGGTTCTTTTTGTGCTACAGCCACAGAGCCATAGAGACGATGGTTACGATCGATCTCCCAAGAGAGACCAGCTTTGGGGTTAAAGAAATCAAAATGTTCCTTTACATCAAAATGCTGGTGAATATCACCATCCATTTTATCGTTCTCCCCCAAGATATTATAGTCAATATGACGATACTGCAAATCAGCATATGCCGTCAAACCGTTGAGGAAAGTATAGCTGGCTTTAGCATAGATATTACCGTCATTCTTGGTGGCATTATTGAAGTAATAGTTTCGGTCTGGGTTAGCATCGCCCCCACTCTGCTTTACCCAAAGTACACGTCCGAAGTGGTCGCCATCATAACGGTTGAATCCTCCGCCTAAGGCAGCATTCCAACCACCATATTGGTAGTTGAGCGAAAATACACCACCCAAGAACCAGTTATCCATCACTTTCTTGCGCACCAAGTCGCTCTTCTTTATCAGCTCACCATCTTTCTCAAACGGCTGCATACCATATTCAATGAGTTTTCTGTTAGTCTTGTACTCCTGATAGTAGCCATCCCCCTTGGTGTAATGCAGACCTACGTTGAGTTTCAAGGCATCAGAGAAGCTGTGATTAAGCAGCAGCTGCCAATTCTTTTGTATATAGTTGTCGGTTTGGTCTTTATAATACTGACGGTTTCCTTGCTCATCGTAATACTCACCACAAGAGTTATAAGTTCTGCCATATTTTGCCATCTCCTCCTTAGAGGCATAGTTCCATGCATGATAGGTGCGCTCGTCTCCAGCGAATGAAATCAACTTGATATTAGTGTGTTCGCCATACCAGGCGCCCTGCAGGTAATAGGAGTTGAGTCTAACACTGGCACGATCGATATAGCCATCAGTAGCGATATGACTCAGTCGGGCATCGAAAGTCCAATGTCCATTCAACAAGCCAGTCCCCACATTCAACGTTTCTTTATGGGTGCCAAACGAACCGGCAGAGCCATTGAACTCTGCATATGGCAGTGTGGACAAGCCTCCTGTCTGCATATTAATAGATGCTCCAAAGGCACCTGCCCCATTGGTGCTGGTACCCACACCTCGTTGTACCTGCATGTCCTTCACACTTGATGCCAGGTCGGGCAGGTTGACCCAGAACACAGCATGACTTTCAGCATCGTTCACGGGTATGCCATTGGCTGTAACATTAATGCGAGTTGCATCGGTACCCCTCACCCTGATAGTGGTATAGCCAATACCAGCTCCTGCATCGCTGGTGGTAATGGCACCAGGAGTCATGCTCAGCAGATAAGGGATATCTTGTCCAAAGTTTACTTTCTTGATTTCTTCTCTTGAAATGTTGGTAAATGCCATTGGCGTAGTTTGTGAAGCACGCGTAGCCATCACTTCTACTCCTTCCAACATCACCTCGCGCAGCGAGTCTTTGGGTTGCTCTTGCGCATGCAGTGGCAAGAGGCATGCTGCCAGCAAGAGGCATGCAACCGTTTTGTCTTTCTTCATGATTCTTTCCTTTTTAAGTTAAACACTAAAAAGGGGATAGTTCCATCCTATGTTCCCTACGTCGGCATTACCCGCATCAGGTTTAATGGGTATGATCTCAGCCCGTCATTTTAAGGCACCCCTTATGAAATCGGGCGTAAAGTTAGTGCTTTTATTTCATTTTTTCATTATCTTTGCAAACAAAATAATAAGAAATGATAGAAATGGATCAAATACAAACCATAGTGAATAATGCCATTACATGGTGTGTGAGTGCCGGATGGAACATCATAGGAGCTATTATCATCTACATTGTTGGACGTTATCTGATAGGCATAGTTAAGAAATTAACACGCAATCTGCTCGAGAACCGTAAAGTGGAAGCAAGCGTGAAGACTTTCCTACTTAGTTTCATTAATATCCCCCTAACTATCCTGTTCGTTATAGCCATAGCTGCACGCCTTGGTGTAGAAACCACCTCTTTTGCTGCTTTGTTAGCTTCAGCCGGTGTTGCCATTGGTATGGCTATGAGCGGCAACTTGAATAACCTCGCAGGAGGACTCATCATCTTATTGCTGAAACCGTTTAAAGTGGGAGACTTCGTTGAAGCACAGGGACAATTCGGCACTGTGAAGGCGATTCAAATCTTCCATACTATCATCACAGGCACCGACAATAAAGAGGTGTATATTCCAAATGGCGTCCTCAGTAGTGGTAGCATCATAAATTACAGCATCAACCCTATTCGCCGTATGGAATGGGCGGTTGGCGTGGAATACGGTGAAGATTTCGAAAGAGTGGAAACTGTGTTGATGCGCATTTTCAGCGAAGAGCCACGCATTCTAAAAGATCCTGCCCCCTATGTTATTTTGAAAGAGATGGCTGATAGCAAGGTGAATATTTATGTTCGCGGCTGGGTGAAAAATGAAGACTATTATATGATCTTCGAAATGAATCGTCGCATATACACTGTCTTCAACAAGGAAGGCATCCGCTTCGCATTCCCACAACTGACTGTTCACCAAGGTTAAGTTAAGTCAAGCTGCTTGTAAAAGAGGTAGTAGTGACGGATGACAAAACGCTGACGTACCTCTGGTCGAAAAAAGATTAATTGACAAAAATGTATGAGTGTAATTGACAAAATAGGGCAACGTGGCAAGACAGCATTCTCGTTTGAATTGCTACCACCGCTGAAAGGTAACAACATAGACAAACTCTACGACTCTATAGATGCACTTTGGGAGTTTGAGCCTGCCTACATCAATATCACTGACCATAGGAGCGAGTATGTGTTCAAAGATATGGGTGACGGTACATATACTCGTCAACGTTTGCGCCGTCGTCCAGGGTCTGTGGCTGTGGCAGCTGCTATCAAGAACAAATATGACATTACGGTAGTGCCTCATGTACTTTGTAGTGGATTCACCCGTGAAGATACTGAATATGAGTTACTCGACCTGCAGTTCTTAGGTATTTATGACTTGCTGGTGCTACGAGGAGACAAGGCACCCGATGAGAAGACCTTTACACCCGAGAAGAAGGGCAATGCCCATGCACTTGATTTAGCCAACCAGATACAAGACTTCAATAGAGGTATATTTGTGGATGGCAGTCAGATGCTAGTGACCAAAACACCTTTCAATTTTGGTGTGGCCTGCTATCCAGAGAAACATGAAGAGGCTCCTAACTTGGAGCGCGACATCTATTGGCTCAAGCAGAAGCAGGAAGCTGGAGCACAATATGCCGTCACCCAATTATTCTATGATAACACAAAATATTTCAGTTTCGTAAAAATGGCTCGCGAGGCTGGAGTAACTATCCCTATCATACCAGGTATCAAGCCGCTAAGCAAGCTAAGCCAGTTGACAGTGATACCTAAAACATTCAAGGTGGATTTACCTAAAGAACTGGTAAGTGAAGCTTTGAAACTACATTCAGACGAGGATATGAAACAATTAGGCATTGAGTGGGGCATACAGCAATGCAAAGAATTGATTAAAGCTGGTGTTCCAAGCCTGCACTTCTATGCCTTAGGCGCAACAGAGAGTGTGAAAAGGATTGCGAAAGTGATATATTAATATGAAATTTGAGGACATCATAGGGCAAGAAGAAGTAAAACGCACCCTAATCAGTGAAGCTGATGAAGGCAGACTACCCCATGCACTGTTGTTGACAGGTCCCGAGGGATGTGGCAAGATGCCAATGGTGCTCGCTTTAGCCCAATATCTCTGCTGCATAGGAAAAGAAAAGCAAGGTAGCAATGATGTATCACTGTTTGACATTCAGCCGTCTATCACCAATATTCAATCTAAACCTTGTGGTACTTGCATATCATGTCGTCAATGGGAACAATTGATACACCCTGATGTGCATTTTATATTCCCCATTGTAGCCAACAAATCACGTAAAAAAGAGAATTGTGATGACTGGATACCAACATGGAGAGAAATGTTGCTCAGAAACCCATATTTTACCTATGCTGATTGGATACAGCAGATGGAAGTGGAGAACTCTCAACCTGTCATCTATACACGAGAGAGCGATATCATCCAAAGGAAATTGAGTTTAAAGTCTGTGCAAGGAGGATGGCGCATCGTTATTATTTGGCTACCAGAAAAGATGCAGGAAGCTGGGGCTAACAAGATGTTGAAGCTACTGGAGGAACCTCCTGCACAAACCTTGTTCTTGCTTGTGAGCGAGGAACCTCAGAGAATATTAGGTACTATACTGAGCCGCGTACAACTCATCAGCATGACTCGCCTCAAGGATGAAGAAATAAGTGAGGCCATTCATCAGCGTATGGGCATTGAAAAACAAGAAAGCGATATGGTGGCTCATATGGCGAGTGGAAATTACTCGAAGGCGTTAGCCATGATAACTGTTGGAGACGGTACATCTGAACTGTTCCAACAATTCACTTCGCTTATGCGCTTAGCATGGAGCCGCAAAGTTAAAGAAATGAAAGTATGGAGTGAAGAGTTAGCAGATTTAGGTAGAGAACGCCAGAAGGACTTTCTGCAATATGCTCAACGAATGATAAGAGAAAGTTTTACTGCCAACTTACACCATCCTGAACTGAATTACATGAACGTGGAGGAAGAACAATTTACCAGCAAGTTCGCCCCGTTTGTTAGTGAGAGAAACGTATTGGGCATTATGAATGAATTGCAGGAAGCCCAGATACATATTGAACAGAACGTAAATCCCAAGATGGTTTTTTTTGACCTTATATTACAACTGACCGTATTGATCAAGAACCATTAATAGTTTACCGTTAACAATGATAATGAAAATAATATAATTTTAATATGGAAGAGCTGTTTTACAACACCAATAGAAGATCTCAAGGACTTTGCTGCCATGGCATAGGTCGGCAGGATCATCAACTCAATACATACGACTGGTTAGCTGACATCCCAGGCAACGACCTGGAAAGCCAATACGTGGAGGTGCAGTTCAAAAATACCCGCAAGGGATACTACCGTAATTCTAACGGTTTGCAACTACAGAAAGGTGACATAGTAGCAGTAGAAGCATCGCCAGGCCATGATATCGGGGTAGTGACACTTACCGGACGTCTTGTACCTTTGCAGATGAAGAAAGTGAATATCCGCTCAGAGGCTGATATCAAAAGAGTGTACCGTAAGGCGCGCCAAACCGACATGGAAAAATATTATGAGGCAAAGAGCCGCGAACATAAAACCATGATTGAAGCCAGGCAGATTGCTCTCGATTTAGAGTTGCAGATGAAAATCGGTGATGTAGAGTACCAAGGCGATGGGAACAAAGCAATATTCTACTATATTGCCGATGAACGTGTGGACTTCCGCCAGCTTATCAAGGTTTTAGCCGAGGCTTTCCATGTGCGCATTGAAATGAAGCAAATTGGTGCACGTCAAGAAGCTGGGCGAATAGGAGGTATCGGTCCATGTGGCAGGGAACTTTGTTGTGCTACCTGGATGACATCATTTGTCAGTGTTTCTACTGGAGCAGCACGTATTCAGGATATATCCCTGAACCCACAGAAACTGGCTGGACAGTGCGCAAAATTGAAATGTTGTCTGAACTACGAAATTGACTGCTACGTAGAGAGCCAGAAACGTCTCCCCTCAAAAGAAATATCATTGTTCACGATGGAAGGTGAATGGTTCTACTTCAAAGCTGATATACTGGCTAACCAAATAACCTATTCATCCGACAAACAGAATCTGGCAAATGCAACGACTATCAGTTGCAAACGGGCATTCGAGATAATTGGGATGAATAAAAGAGGTGTTAAACCAAATAGTCTTTTGGAAGATGGCAGCAAACAAGCGACTTCAAGAACAGTAGATCTTGTAGAGCAAGAAAGCCTCACTCGTTTCGATCGCACTAAAAAGAAAAAGAAGAAAAAAAAGGATTTCAAGGATAAAAAGGATAAGCATACTGATAAGCAATGATAAACATGGGTCTTCGGTTATTCAAAGCTATCGTTTGTTGCATGATAATGAACTGGCTGTTGACTGCATGCAACAGCCAGATACGTTATCACCAGTTTCGTCACATCGACGAGCAAGGATGGCTGCAAACAGACACACTTAACTTTGAGGTACCCTTGCCAGACTCTTTGCATAGCCACCTGTTAACATTGCAGTTACGTCATACTGCTCATTTCCCCTATAAAAACATAAGAATAGGCCTGCAAGCCACATCACCAGATTCACTATTTACGAAGACCGAATATTTTAATGTAAAACTTATGGATGAACAAGGCTATTGGATAAGTAGCGGACAAGGAGGTTTAAATCATTTGAATATGGGAGAGATGCAGTTGGCGCCCTCCATCTCAGGCAACTGGCACATCAACATCTTTCAAGCGATGGGCGACAGTACATTACCAGGAATACATGACTTAGGCGTTGAGATTTCTACTTTTCCTTCCAGCATCTATACGCAGAAAAATAAATAGCAAGATGGTAAAGCCCC
>JAEEOD010000351.1 GCA_016284115.1 Bacteroidaceae bacterium | reverse complement strand
GCTTTGGGGGACGGATGCCTTTGAATGGTTTTACTATTGCCATGTTGTTTAGATTGAAGATTAATAAATTGAAGATTAGATGTCTGATATAAAAGACAAAAAATCCCCATGGTACGAGTACCACAGGGATTTCATTATAAAATGTTCTTACTTGTTTACCTGGAACTTTGTCACACCGTTCTTGATGAAATCAACAATCTGATTTGCTGCTGCAAGACCTGCGTTGGTGTTAGCCTCAGCTGTCTGTGCACCCATCTTCTTAGGAGTAGCGAAATAGCGACCAGCAAACTTAGCTGCAAACTCTTCAGCTGCAGCAGGAGCAATATCAGAAACATATTTCAGGTCTTCGCGTTCTTCCATCAACTTAATCAGACCAGCCTCATCAATCACCTCTTTACGAGCGGTGTTAATCAAGATACCACCCTTCGGCAGACGATTCACCATCTCATAATTGATTGAGTTCTTAGTCTCAGGGGTTGCTGGAATATGCAGAGAAACAATGTCGCAAGCATCGAACAAAGCTTCCGTTGAATCAACAGCATGCACACCAGCAGCTTCAATCACCTCTTTAGGGCAGAATGCATCGTAGGCATAAATCTCCATACCAAAGCCTTCTGCTATACGTGCCACATTACGGCCCACATTACCAAACGCCAAGATACCTAATTTCTTACCCTTCAACTCTGTACCCGCCTTTCCATTATAGAAATTACGAACGGCAAATACCAACAAACCGAAAACCAGTTCAGCCACAGCATTAGAGTTCTGACCAGGGGTATTCATCACTACCACATTATGAGCAGTAGCAGCTTCCAAATCCACATTGTCGTAACCAGCACCAGCACGCACTACAATCTTCAGTTGTTTGGCAGCATCGAGCACTTCATTGTCTATGATATCACTACGGATAATCACAGCATCAGCATCTTTCACTGCATCCAACAGCTGAGCCTTTTCTGTATATTTTTCCAGTAAAGCCAGTTCGTAACCAGCTGCTTCAATTTCCTGACGAATGCCGTCAACAGCCACTTTGGCGAACGGCTTTTCTGTAGCAATTAAAACTTTCATGTTATTAATAATAAAATCCCCCTCTCTACACAAGAGGGGGAACTAAAGTTATCTTTTAATGTTTTGACTCAAACAACTGCATGCAAGCCACCAGTGCTTTCACGCCCTCAAGCGGCTGGGCATTGTAGCAAGATGCACGGAAACCACCCACATCACGATGTCCCTTAACACCTACCATGCCGTTAGCTACTGCAAAGTCCAAGAAATCTTTCTCCAGATCCTTGTACTCATCAGCCATCACGAAGCAAAGGTTCATCAATGAACGGTCCTCAGGAACTACAGTTCCACGGAACATCTTGTTGCGGTCAATCTCAGCATACAGCATCTCTGCACGCTCTTTAGCCCTGCGATCCATTTCCTCAACACCACCCGACTTCTTAATCCAACGCAGTGTTTCCAAAGCTGAATAAATCGGTACTACTGGAGGAGTGTTGAACATAGAGCCCTTAGACACATGAGTACGATAGTCAAGCATCGTAGGAATGTAGCGGCTTACCTTACCCAACTCATCATCCTTCACTATCACCAGTGTAACACCTGCCATAGCCAAGTTCTTCTGCGCACCGGCATAAATACATTTGTACTTCTTCACATCAATAGGACGGCTGAAGATATCAGATGACATATCAGCAATCATAGGCACTGGAACATCCAGATCCTTGCGGATTTCAGTACCATAGATAGTATTGTTAGTCGTAACATGCAGGTAGTCCACATCAGTAGGACAAGTCCAGCCCTTTGGAATATAAGTAAAGTTCTTGTCAGCAGAAGAAGCCACTTCCACCACCTCGCCAAAACCCTTAGCTTCTTTCAAAGCCTTCTTAGCCCAAACACCCGTATTCAGGTAAGCAGCCTTCTTCTCCAGGAAGTTATAAGGTATCATGCAGAACTCCAAGCTGGCACCACCTCCAAGGAAGATTACTGAATAACCCTCAGGGATATCAAGAATTTCTTTAATAAGAGCCACAGCCTCATCTACTACTGGCTGAAAATCTTTTGCACGATGGCTGATTTCCATCAGAGACAAACCTGAACCATTGAAATCAAGAATCTGTTGGGCAGTAGCCTCAATCACCTCACGAGGGAGAATAGAAGGACCTGCATTGAAATTATACTTCTTCATAAAGCATTTGTTTATTAAAAAATCTATTTTGTTTTCTTATTTTTTAATTTATACGGTGCGAAGTTAGCAATTTATTTGTTCATGACAAAGAAACACGAACATTTTTATATTGCTTCTTCGATAATAGTTCGCATCCCTTTTATCTTTTCACCAGCCACCAATTTAAGCAACTGATTGACTTTCGCACGTTTGACAGCCACAAAAGCATAATGGTCTTTTACATCTACCTGTCCCAAGTCATTTCTGTCCAAGCGACCTTTCTTATAAAAGAAACCCACTACGTCCACTTTGTTGAGTTTATCTTTCTTACCTCTACCTATATAAATAGTGGCCCACTCCTGCTTTGGAGGTTTAGGCGTTTCTTCCGGCAATTCATACACAGGAGTATCAGTATCCACATAGTCAGGCAAATGCTCCTCTGGACCAAGAATCATGTAAGAACATCCTGTAGCATCCCATCGTGCCGTTCTACCGTTACGGTGTGTAAATGACTCCTCATTGACGGGCAGGTGATAATGAATCACATTGTCAATACCTGGTATATCCAGACCACGAGCCGCCAAGTCAGTCGATATCAATACTGGGCATGTGCCATTTCGGAACTTGTAGAGAGACCGTTCACGATCATCTTGTTCCATACCACCATGAAACATATCGCAAGGGAAACGCTTGGCCTGCAAATAACCCGTCACACGTTCAACACTCTCTCGGTAGTTCACAAAAACGAGTGAAGTCTGCGTACCGAGTTGGCACAACAGACGATAGAGCGTTTCTAACTTATCCTTTTCTGGGGAGTGTACCACTTGCAACAATAAGTTGGTAGCGCCATAATTCGACTGAGAGAAATCCAGTTTGATGACCTTATTCTTCAACAACTTCCCCTCTTCTGAGGTAGCTACCCCTGTAAACTGAGGTATCTCATCCGCATCGGTAGCTGATAGCAGCACACGTTTTTTCAGCGAGGGTAACTGACTGATTACCTCTGACATCTCGTCTTGGAAACCAAACTCCAGACACTTGTCAAATTCGTCAATCACCAGTGTCGTCACCGTCTTGGCATTGAAGTTTCGCTTCTGCAAATGATCATTCATACGTCCTGGCGTACCCACTATCACTTGTGGATGAATGCCATTCATGGTACGATGTTCATCCATAGCAGGACGACCTCCATAACAGCTCATCACCCTAAACGGCGTTCCCATCTGCTTGAATACAGTCTCGATCTGAAGTGCCAACTCTCTGGATGGTACCAACACCACTGCCTGCACCTCATCATTGTCCTCTTGCAGGCGTAACACCAAAGGTAAAAGAAAAGCTATTGTCTTGCCTGATCCTGTTGGAGAAAGCAATACCAAGTTCTTATCCACCCCATAAGCTTCCAGTGTGGCCAGCTGCATGGGATTCAGTTCCTCCACCTTGAGGTTCTTCAATATCTCATTCTGTTCCATCATCCTCTACAATCTGTGCATCCTCAATGTCCACATCGCTCTTATCGAGTTTTGTGACATCCAAGTTTTCATTTTTCTTTGGACGAATACGGGTAAACTTAAACCAGTTGATAAGTTCGAATATAGCATAGATGATGCAAGCCACACCTATAACGATAAAGGCGGTATTACGAGTGCCATTAGGATTCACCAACGCATAGATACCAGCCAGGAAAATCAACGACGGTACGATGAAATAACCTATCGGCACCGACGACCAATGACGTGCCGCAATCAGCATCGACAACTGCTGTATACCGCCTATCAGCAAAAAGAAGCCTAAAACAAATGTCAGGAAATTGGCAAAGAAGCCAGGCATCAGCATCAACAGCAAACCAAACAGCAGTCCACCTACCGAATCAACAGGGAAGAATGCAGGATAGTCTTTGCGATGAGTAAAATAGCTGATTAAGCCAATCAGAGATGGCAACATAAACAGTGCTCCAATTGTAATTACAAAATAATTACCAGCTTCATTGGGAAACATCACCAACACAACTCCTGCCACTAGAGCGCAGATAGCCCGAATAAACGCATAATTGATATTTTTCATACGCTAGCCTCCTTTGATGCAAAGATAGTGCAAGCCGAAGACAAAACAAAATAAACTAGTTTATTTTTTATGTTAAGGCACAGCCTATCTTATCTAGAGATAGTGAAAGGTAAAGACAAAAACAAATAAGCTAGCTTATTTGTGCTGATTATTGCAAGGTAAGTTCTTGCAACTGCTCAAAAGTCCCATTGAAGATATCCAAGTCCACCTGTTCACTGATACCAGGAACGGTACCGGCATCATTATGTTGCCAGAAATTCCACTTACCTCGGTATTGAACAGAATCCACATAATAGTGGGCTATCCAATAGGGATAACGATTGAAGATTGTGTCGTTCAGGTATTTCTCCTTAAACTTATAACTAGCATACAAAATGGGCTTTACACCATAATAAGTCTCCACCACATCGAGCCACGTCTTTACGTTTCTCACAAATTGTTGCTGTTCTTTTCGTTTGGGAGACACCTCCACGTCGAGTACAGGAGGCAAGTCACCTGGTTGTAGTTGTACTTGATTGATAAAGAACTGTGCTTGTTTACGAGCATCTGTAGTAGGAATAAAATAATGATACGCCCCACGCACAAAGCCCCAGTCTTTAGCACGTTGAAAATTCAGTTGGAATGTATCGTCGGTCAAATCACCACCTTCAGTAGCCTTCATGAAGACAAAACGCAAAGGAAAATCTGGATTGTTTTGAGTAGGAGCCAATGTAGGCCAATCCACCTCTCCCTGATAGTGTGAGATATCGATGCCATGCAGTTTATACGATAATGGCATACATACCCCATAGCCCTTATTGCCATAACATGGCTTCCAACGATAACTGTATGGATTGACGAAAAGATAATAGAAAGCTGCGCCAAGCACTATCACAATGCCAATGGCGAGAAGGTTACGTTTCCAAGTCGATTTATCGTCCGACATTCTGCTACGTTTCCTCTTAACAGGTTTCTTGTTTTTCGTCTTTTTCATTTGGAAAAAGAGACTTCCTGCCATTACAGGAAGTCTCTCAGATTACCTATATACAAATGATGATTATGCTTTTTCAAGCTGCAAGGTCTTGGTAGGCTGATCGCAAACCTCTGAAGGACCAAAGTACTGGATAGGACCAGG